>CAIOUK010000123.1 GCA_903861445.1 uncultured Verrucomicrobia subdivision 3 bacterium | reverse complement strand
TGTCGATGCGGTCACGCAAGGCGAACCCGTGCTTCAACAAAATTAAATCGGGACGGGTCAATTTTCGGGCAGACAAGCGTGTGACCGCGCGAAAAAAGGCATATAAAAGCGAAAGGATTATGCGGCTGCGGGCGCGTCGCCAGCCGTCCGGCGGCATTTTAAAGTCAGCAATCAACCAGTTGGCATCGGGGGTCGAGCAGGCAGCGACCTTGGAAATAATCGATTCGAGCTGGTCGGGGCGGAAGCAATCGAGGAAAAAGTTTGTGACCACCAGGTCGTAAGGGCTTGGCGGAGGCACCCAGTTCAAGACATCGTCATGAATGAATTTAACTCCGTTTGCGTCCAGATTATTGCGGATCAGGTTTTGCCGTGATTGGGTCAGCATGGCAGCGCTCGCATCCAGACAGGTGATTTTCGCCTCTGCAAAGCGGCGGCGATATTCGACCAAACTGCGGCCGTGACCTTCTCCCAATAACAAGATGTTTTTGGGTGTTGGGATTTGACCCAGAAAAGCGGTGCGGCAACGGTGCAGCTTGCCTCCAGCAAGGATCAATTCCATCCAGCGGTAATAGGGGGCAATCCGATCAAAGCTCATCTTACGGCCAGCCGGCGGACGAAAAGTTTACGATGCCACCAAAACCATGCCACCAATCCACCTCCCCAATAGCAGAGGACATCCCACGGGTCAGGTGTGGCATGCGAACAAATCTTGGGGCCAATCCATTTGAACAGCAGCGACCAAAAAATAAGGTGGGGCACAATTTCAGTGAGCCGTGGAGGATCATCCTGCTGTCGCAGGCTGAGCCGTCGGTGCGACCAGAGCACCAGCGGTAAGGCGCACGGAATCAGCCAGCAGTCGTTGAAATGGTCATGGAAGAATCCCGAATGCACGTGCGGCTTAACCAGCCAGCGGTTGGCGGCATAGGCCGCGCAACCAATCAGAAAGAGCGGGTCCCGATAGTAGCGGAAACGCGGCATGGTCAGAGCGCGTAAAGCATGATTGTGCCGGAAATCGTGGCGATGATGATTTTTATCAGGGCGATTTTGAGGATCATGTGAGTTTTGGTTTTATGAGAGGGTGCTGGTAAGCCCAACCTTTCTGGAGGACGTTCTCCTCCTCGTGAAACTTTATCCGCGCGGAAAGAATCGCCGCGCGGCCCAGATAACCAACCACCTTCGACGGGTCATTGCGTTCCACCACCGGCAACCGGCCAATATCCTGATTTAGCATTTTCGAGAGGGCGACATCTAAAGGCTCATCAGGATAGGCGACCGTCAGATTTGTGCTGCCAGCTTCCATCACGGTCAATTCAGACGACTCGCTTAATCTCAAGGCCCGGAGTATATCGCCGCGAGTGATGATGCCGACAAGGCAGTTTTGTTCATCCACAATCAACGTTCCCTGACGCCGGCTGAGCCCGACATCGCCCTTGGCGATGCGGTCCGAAAGGTCGGAAAGTTTCAGAGACGGTAAAATAGTGGTCACGTCCCTTTCCATCACTTCGCCGACGCGTGCCAGCTCAAATGGATCGATGCTGTATTCCCGTGTGATATGGTGACCACGCCGGGCGAGTTTTTCCGTGAGGATGGATCGGCGCATTAACAGCACCGTTACGCCCAGAGCAGCAATGGAACCGACAAGCAACGCGGGAAACAGATTGAAGTCGCGGGTCAATTCAACGGCGAAGACCATCGCTGTGAGCGGGGAACGCATGGTGCCACCCATCATCGCGGCCATGCCGATCAAGGCCCAGAGCCCGATGTCGCCAACCGGAATCCATGCGCCAACCAAGGCGCCCAGCGCGCCGCCCATGATGAGCAAAGGGGCCAGCACGCCACCGGAGGTTCCCGAACCCAGTGCAATGGACCAGACCAGCGCCTTGGCCACAAGCAGCCCGATGATGGCGGCCCCGACCAGCTCGCCGCGCAGCAAGCTGTGAATCGTGTCGTAGCCGACACCTAGCACGCGCGGTTCGATGACACCGCCCACACCCACAAACACCGCGCCGATTGCCGGCCACCACATCCAGTGCAATGGCAG
>CAIOUK010000122.1 GCA_903861445.1 uncultured Verrucomicrobia subdivision 3 bacterium | reverse complement strand
GCCTTGAAAGGTTGGGCTATTTTCAAACCACCAGCGCCGTCAGGCGCGGCATAGTTGTATGCAGCCAAAACCAAACAAGGTTTCAAGCTCCGTTTGGTGGCCGTGCGCCAGCACCGGAATATGCCGCCCCGACGGGGCTGGGGAATTGGGTGGCGCGGGTGGCTGCAAAGATTTCGCTCCTGACGGAGCTAGAATTCTGAAAGTTAAACTTTCAAATTCAAAATTGTAACCGTTGCCACCATTCCTTGCTTGTTGGAAAAATTAAATTGGCGAGGTAACGGTGGATTAACAAAAATCCGCATTGGCCATTGACGGAATTCGTCTTTGAGCAATTTCTGAATTGCGTCAGCATAACTCTTGAGCCGCCGAAAGAGTTGTTTGGTAAATTTCTCTTCTGCATCTAATCCGTAAGTCTCTGTAAAATCTTGTAATGAGTCTGAGGGGAAAAGAACGAAGCCCTGCTCATCAAGGGGTTCTCGTAAAAATATAAGCGGATCATCTACAAAGGAGAAAATTTGTTCCCGGTTTCGCCTGGCCACCAAAAATTCTGAAGGATGTTTCAGCCGAAATTCCGAATCCAGTTCAAGCCGACCATATCTAACTTCGCGCCTCAATTGATTATCAAGCCTGATTTCCTCTAAATAATCTGTTTTCAGCGTTTTCTGTCGCCTGTGTTCCCTATCCCATCTTTGACGGAATTGGTCTGACATATTCCGATTGATGTAACTGATTTAATTCCTCGCCCCCGCCAACTCCTCCTCAAAATCCACGATCTCTTTGATCTGCACCAGAAACCAGCGGTCAATCTTCGTGAGGTTGAAAATCTCCTCGATGGTGAAGCCGGCGCGGAGGGCGTGGCGGATGAAGAAGATGCGCTCGGCGTTGGGCACGCTCAGCTTGCGGCTGATGACGTCGCGCGGGAGGATGTCGCGGTCGCCATAGACTTCCGTGCCGATGCGCCAGGGTTTGCCGTCGCCGCCCAGGCCGCTGCGGCCAATCTCCAGCGAGCGCAGGCATTTTTGCAGGCTTTCCTTGAACGTGCGCCCGATGGCCATCGCTTCGCCGACGCTTTTCATCTGCGTGGTGAGGGTGGGGTCGGCTTGCGGGAATTTCTCGAAGGCAAAGCGCGGAATCTTGGTGACGACGTAATCAATGCTCGGCTCGAAGCTCGCGGGGGTTTCGCGCGTGATGTCGTTCTTCAATTCATCGAGCAGGTAGCCGACGGCGAGTTTGGCGGCGATCTTCGCGATGGGAAAGCCGGTGGCCTTGGACGCAAGCGCGGAGCTGCGGCTGACGCGCGGGTTCATCTCGATGATGACCATGCGGCCGTTTTCCGGGCTGACGCCGAACTGGATGTTCGAGCCGCCGGTCTCGACGCCGACGGCGCGGATGACGGCGAAGCTCTGGTCGCGCATGATCTGAAATTCCTTGTCGGTCAGCGTCTGGATGGGCGCGACGGTGATGCTGTCGCCGGTGTGGACGCCCATGGGATCGAAGTTCTCAATGCTGCAGATGATGACGCAGTTGTCGGCCTTGTCGCGCATGACTTCCATCTCGTATTCCTTCCAGCCGAGGAGGGATTCTTCGATGAGAATTTCGTTCACGGGCGAAAGCTCGATGCCGTTCTTGGCGATGGCTTCAAACTCGTCCTGATTGTAACCAATGCCGCCGCCCGTGCCGCCAAGCGTGAACGCGGGGCGAATGATGAGCGGGAACTTGCCGATCTTCTTCGCGACATCGCGGGCTTCGTCCAGGTTGTGCGCCACGCCGGAGATGGGAACGTCCAGGCCGATTTTCAGCATCAATTCCTTGAACGCAAAACGGTCTTCGCCCTTGTGGATGGCCTCGGGTTTCGCGCCGATCATTTCCACATCGTGGCGGGTGAGCGCGCCATTCTTGTTGAGAGCCATCGCGGTGTTGAGGGCGGTCTGGCCGCCGAGCGTGGGGAGCAGAACGAGTTTACCGGTCGCACCGAGACGTTTCATCTCCTCTTTCTCGCGCACTATGATTTTCTCCACGCATTCGGGCGTGATGGGTTCGATGTAGGTGCGGTCGGCGAACTCCGGGTCGGTCATGATGGTGGCCGGGTTGGAGTTGATGAGGACGACGCGGTAGCCTTCTTCGCGCAGGGCTTTGCACGCCTGCGTGCCGGAGTAATCGAACTCGCACGCCTGGCCGATGATGATCGGGCCGGCGCCGATGATGAGGACGCTGTGGATGTCGGTGCGTTTGGGCATTGGAAATTTTAGATTCGCGATTTTCGATTTACGATTGGGCGGCGACGCGCGACTCAACCGTTGGTTCAAACGGGCAAGATTGAACACGAAACACGGAGAGAATAAAAGGCAAAAGCCCGTTCGGATTTAATAAAGCAGTTTGGCTTTCCCATCGCCATTTTATGGCTTTGCCCACAACGCCTCGCGTAAGCCGGACCGCCGGCTGACTTGGCGGCGGACGGAGGTGGTGAAAATTTCCGGTTCCGCCCAAAGTTCGACCTCGGCACTGGCGCGGGTCAGGCCGGTGTAAACCAGTTCTCGGGTCAGCACTGCGCTGTCGTCCTTTGGTAAAATCAGTAGCACTTTTTCAAATTCCGAACCCTGACTTTTGTGGACGGTCATCGCATAGGCCGTTTCGTGCGCGGGTAGGCGCAGCGGCAGGATTTCGCGCAAGGTTTGATCCGGGCCGGAAAAACACGCGCGCAACCCGTGGTTTTCATTTCGCCGGATAAAACCGATGTCGCCGTTGAACAGTTTCAGGGGGTAATCATTGCGGACGATCATCACCGGCCGGTCCGCGTAAAAAATTTCACTCGCATCAATTAAACCGGCTTCGGCCAAAATTTCTTCGACGAGCCGGTTCAGATTTTCCACGCCATACGGCCCATGCCGCAGCGCGCAGAGAATGCGGAACCGGCCAAACGCGACCAGCGCTTCGGCGGGATTCGCGGCCTGGAGATAAGCTTGGTAACGGGCGAGCACCAACGGCTTCAGTGTTGTCTTCAGTGCCGCTGGTGGCGGTAAAGTTTTCCATGAAACTTGGCCGCCAGGCGAATTGCCGGAGGCCTGCAAAATGGCCAGAGCCTTTTCGGAATCTCCGGCGTTCACCGCGCAACTGATTTGATAAATGCCGCTCCGGTCGCCGAACCGGTAATTTCTTTGCAGCTCCACAATGCAGTCGGCCAGTTCCGAAGTGATGCCGGATTCGGCTGGCAGTGTCTGGCCGGAAACCGTTTTGAATTCCTTGTCGAACGCGGCGGAAAATTGCCGTGGTTCGCCGCCGTTGCACAAGTCGGCCAGCACGGCTCCGGCCTCGACGGAAGCCAGTTGGTCTTTGTCGCCGAGCAAAATGAGCCGGCCAGTCAGCGGAATGGCCGCGACCAGTTTCGCCATCAACGCGAGATCCACCATACTGGCTTCGTCCACCACCACGGCATCGAATGGCAGCGGATTTTCTGCGGTATGCCGGAAGTTCGCGGAATCGGGAATGGAACCGAGCAGCCGGTGCAGCGTGCTGGCGGTTGCCGGCAGCCGGTCTTTGATGGCCGGCTCGCAGGCCAGCGTGGCCAGCGCATTTTTCACGGCATCTTGCAGCCGGGCGGCGGCTTTGCCGGTCGGCGCGGCCAGCGCAATTTTTAAGGCGGGATTTTGTTCCAGCAACAGCGTCAACAGCACCACCACCGTGCGGGTTTTGCCCGTGCCGGGTCCGCCGGAAATGAGGCACAGCCGCCGGCGCAACGCGGCAAAGGCGGCGACCAATTGCCAGTTGATTTTCTTTTCGTCCGCTGCGGGAAACAGCCGGCGCAAACCGGCGCTAAGTTTTTGCGCGTCCAACGACGGAATTTTTCCGGTGGCGAGCCGGAGAATGGCGGCGGCTAGTTCCGACTCGTATTGCCAATAGCGCTGCAAATAAAGGCGATTCTGCGCATCGAGAATCAGCGGCTTGAATTCACCGGGCGCGCCGACGACCGGCGATTTTTTCAGCCGCTGGAGCAAAACTGATTTTTTCGGCCAGCCGGTGGCGCCGAGTGCAACGGCCAATTCCATCGGCGGCGGCTTGGTTTCATATTCATCCAAGTCCACACAGATGTGGCCGAGCCGGCATTGCTGGCTGACCATTGCGGCGGCCAGTTTCACTTCCGGCGAAGCGGCGGAGAGCCGCGCCAGCAAGTTCGCGAACTGCCGGTCAATCGGCGCGAACGCTTCGGCGAGTTGCGCCGCTGGAAATTTCTTTTGCTTCATTTGCCCTCCAGCAAGTCGGACAGTTTTTCGACGGCCTCGCGCATCGGCCGGTCGCGAAACGCGCCGCGTTCGGGATGCGCTGGTTCGAGGCCGCGCAGGAACAGATAAATCACGCCGCCAAAGTGCCGGTCGTAATCGTAGTCGGGCACGCGCAGCGCGAGATATTTGTGCAACGCCACGGTGTAAAGATGATACTGGACGAAGTAATGTTGCCGTCGCATTTCGTCCTTCACGGCGGCGGGCGAATAATCTTCCAGCCGGCTGCCGAGCCAGTTGGATTTCCAGTCCACGATATAAAACCGGCCTTCAAATTGAAAAACGAGGTCAATGAAACCTTTGAGAAAACCTTGGATCGGCTCCAGCGCCAGCCGTTCCAGCGACGTGGGCGCGGCGGACGACCAGCCGAATTGACCAAGCAATTCCTGCAACCGCGCCGGCGAAACATTTTGGATTGGAAAATAAAATTCCAGTTCGTTGAGCCGGTCGGCGGCGGCGATTTTCGACAGCGTGAAATCTTTCCGCTCCGGCGCGAGCGGAAATTTCAACAGTGTCGCCAACATTTCCTCGACCGCTGCGCCGTTGTCCGCACCGGCCAGACCGTGGGCGGACAAATGTTGGTTGACGAGCGGACGCATTTCTTCGTTGCTGGCATTGAACGGAAGCTGCTCCAAAATTTCGTGGAGGCAGGTGCCGGCCTTCGCGCCTCGCGGAAAAGCAAAGATTCCCTGGCTGGGAATTTCTTCCTTGGCCGGAGCGACCACGCCGTCGTGGTCGGGCAGTTCCTCGGTCATGCCCGCCTTGAAATAAGTGAAGCTGGAGATGACCCAATCGCGCCGGATGCGGCCCGTGAACGGGCGGCAGGCCAACGGCGCGCCGCTGGCCGCCGCCGGCTGGTAAATCAAATTCGCCGGTTCGGGCAGGTCGGCGACGGCGAGATGATTTTGCGAACGGACCGAGAAGTCCGCGAGATTTTCCCGTAGAGCGTCGTCGTTAAGCGCCTTGAAATGCGTTTCAAGATTGTCCAGCAGCGGTTCGCCGACGACGGGCGGACGATGCAACAGCCACGCCGGCGCGGACGTTCCGGCTTTGTTCACGCCGCCCCAGGCCAGATAGCATCGATGGCTCGCGCGTGTCAGGGCGACGTAAAACAGACGCACATTTTCCGCCAGCCGTTCCCGCCGCGCCTGCTGCCGGTGCGCGTCGGCGATGTCCGGCCCCAGATCGCGCACCAACCGTTGCTCGCGGTTGGCGTCGTGAAAAAAAACCAGTTCCTCGCCGCCGTGTTTATTTTGGATGTTTGAATCCTTCCACGAAAACAGACAGAACGTTACCGGATATTCCAGCCCTTTGCTTTTGTGAACGGTGACGATGCGCACGGCGTTGTCATCGCGTTCCAGCCGCAACTGATATTCCTCCGTCGCTTCGCCGGTTTGCGCCATTTGATTGGCCTGCCATTTTTGCAGGCCGTTCACGCCGAGCCGCTGCGCGGTTTCGGCCTGATGCAGCACTTCGCCGAGATGCAGCAAATTGGTGAGCCGCCGTTCACCGTCGGGAAACGCAAGCAGCCGCTGGCGCACCTGCCGGTCTTGGAGCCAGTGCCGGAACATCTGGAAAAATCCGGCGCGGAGCCAGCGCTCGTGATCCGCGTGGAAGGCCTGCAACCACGCGTGCCATTGCGTTTCGGAACACGCCGCCAACTGGCCACCGTCCACGCCCAAAAAATCCGTGGCCAGCGCCGATTTGACGAGCCGTTCGTCGCCCGGCAACGCGATGCCCGCCAGCACGCGCCGCAGTTCGGCGGCTTCGCGCGAGTCAAACAAACTCGCCGTCGTGTGCAGCACGCTCGGAATTTTGGCGGCGCTCAACGCGGCTTGCACGATGGCCGCCTGCCGGTTGGCCAGCACCAAAACCGCGATGTCTTCCGGCTTGAGTTGGTGCGCGCCGATTTTGGTGTCGCCGTTGAGCAACCGCGCAATTTCATCCGCCACCGCGCCGGGCAGAATTTTTTCGGCAACCGACTTGGCAACCTCCTTCGCGCCATTGCGCGGCAGAAACCAGAGTTGAAACGGCGGCTCCCGTTTTTCCGCCAGCGTGAGCGGCGTGGCATCGGCTTTGCCTTTCGGAATGGCTTCCTGAAACGCGATGCGGTCGAACACAAAACTTTCGGGCGCGGCACTGAAAATTTTATTTACCACCGTGACCAGGCCGGATTCGGAGCGCCAGTTTTCGCCGAGCGTGTAGTGGTGGGTGGCTTCGCCGGACGCGGCGAGATAGGTGAAAATGTCCGCACCGCGAAAGCCGTAAATTGCCTGCTTGGGATCGCCAATCAGGAAAACAAAATCGTTCCCGCCGGCAAACGCGCGGCGGAAAATCGAATATTGCACTGGGTCGGTATCTTGAAATTCATCAATCAAGGCCGCGCGATAACGCTTTTGCAAATCGGCCGCCAGCGCATCGCCGCCGGGGCCTGACAACGTGTCGTCCAGCCGCGTCAGCAGATCGTCAAAGTATTGAATTTTGCGCTCGGTCTTCCGGCGCGGCAGTTCCGCCTTCGCATAGCCGACGAACGCGAGCTGCAAACCGACGAGCCACAATTGTTCGGCTTGGCAAAGCGCATCGCACACATCAAAAAACGGATGCGTTGGAACCGGCGGCGGTGATTTTGATTTTTTGTTCCGCTTCGCCTGCAACTGGCTGGTGCCAAAATCTGCCAAGGCCGAGAACGATTCAAACGCCGTGTCGCTCGCGGAAAAACAATTGTCGAGCTGGTCGAACCGCGCCGCCATTTTTTCGTCGTGGTTGTAGGGATCATTGCCCCATTTGATAGCCGAGCCGAAACAGGCTTTGATGGCGGCCGCTTCCGCGAGCCAGATTTTTTTTGCGGCCAGAAAATGTTCTTCCAATTCCGCCGCCAGCGTTACGAGCGGCTGATTTTTCGCCGGCGACAAAAATTCAATCTGCGGAAAATTGGTGCAGGTGCGCAACAGATTGAGAAACCGCTCCGGCCCGAACTCGTTCTTGAGGGCAAAGTTCACCAGCACCGGTTCGGCGGTGTAAAAATGCTGGCGCCAGAAATCGTCGGCGATCTCCTGAAGAAATTCCGCCGGATCGGTGGCGAGTTCGGTATCGAACAGCAGCCCGCTCTCGAAGGCGCGGTCGCGCAGCGTGCGCTGGCAGAAACCGTGAATCGTGTAGATGGGTGCCTCGTCAAATTCGCCCAGCGCATTTTGCAGCCGCGCTTTCATTTCGGCGGATTGTTCGCCGAACTTTGTCACCAACGTTTTGAGAAACGGCACGTCGCTGTCGCCGGTGGTAAAGGCTTGCGCGGCCTGCGCCAGCGCCTGTCCCACGCGCTGCCGCAATTCCTCGGTCGCTGCTTCGGTGTAAGTGACCGCCAGAATTTCTCGCACCGGCAAATTTTCCTCGACGATCAGCCGCACGAACAGCGCGGTGATGGCGTAGGTTTTGCCCGTGCCCGCGCTGGCTTCGATGAGGCTGACGCCGCGCGTCAACGGCGTGTCCGTCAGATGAAATGGCGTGGGCGCGTTCATTCGCCGACCTCCGTAATTTTTTCCAGCAGCGGGTGAAATACGGCGCGGGCGGTGGCTTCAAAGTCCGCGTCCAGCGGATTTTCTTCTTTGAAAAACAGCGAAATATATTTGTCCTCGCGTTCGCCGGTTTGCCCGAAGTCGGTTCCGTTCCATTTTTCCTCGGCGCTGATAATTGGATTTTTGGTGGTCTTGCCTTGCGTGCCGGTTTGAATCTTGTAATCCGCAGCCGCGAAGGCAAACGAGCTTTCTGGGAAAAATCTCGCGGGCTGGCGCAACCCGGCCCAATAAATGGTCAGCAGTTTTTCCAGCACCGGCAGCGGCTCGGCCACCGGTGCGAGTTGCAAAATGGAATCCTGACCGACGATGACGGTTTCCGTCGTTTTGTTGTCGCCGTGCGTGGCGTGAAACACCAGATGTTCCAGCCACGCCCGCAGCCGGTCTTTCGGCTTAAGCTTGGCGAGCCGGTAAAACAACAGTCCGCCGGCGGGCGTGGCGTGGCTGAAGTTGCCGGCCAGCATAAAATCACCGACGGCCAGTTCAAAGGGCGACGGCGGCAAAAACTTTTCCGGCAGGAACGGCTGCAGGCGTTGGCTGAAAACTTCCACGTCGCGGCGGATTTGGGCGAAGTGGACGTTGCCAGCGATGCCCGCCGGCAAACGGCCCGAAGCCTGGACGAGTTCGGCGGAATTTTTCAGGCTCGCGCCGGACAATTTCAATTCCATCAATTCCTGCTGGAGCTGGTAGCGGTCCAGCCCGGCGATGGCGAAAGCCTCGCGTTCGTCCAGCGCCGTCGCTTCGTCGGGCAGCCGCAGGCCGAGACGTTTTTCCGCCAGAAATTTGGCCGGGTTGGCAAAAAATTTCGCCAGCGAATCGAGCGTCACGCGCCGCCATTCCGGTTCGGGTTCGGACAGCGGCTGCGGCAGAAAAACGCCGGGCGGCTGGCGTTCCGGTGTGATGACCTGACTGGCCTTCAAGTTTTCGCGCGAGTAGCTGAACAGTTTTCCGCCCTGAAAATACGCCGGGCTGAACGCCTGCAGACGGTGCCGCGTCAGGAGGTGATTTTCGACAATGTCTTTTTCTCCGGGCAGCGCGAAGCGTTGCGTGAGGTAATCGAGCAGCTCGCTGATGACGACGGACGGCGGCGCGGCGCGGTTGTCCTGGATGGACTGGCCGACGTAGCTGAGGTAAAGCCGGTCGCGCGCCGAGATGAGCGTTTCAAGAAACAGATAGCGGTCGTCCGCGCGGCTGGAGCGGTCGCCGAGCCGGGGCGATTGCGCCATGAGGTCGAAGCTCAACGGCGGCGACGTGCGCGGAAAGGCGCGGTCATTCATGCCGAGCAGACAAATCACCTTGGCCGGAATGCTCCGCATCGGTTTCAAGGCGCAGAAGGTGACGCCGCCGGTCAGATAACCGGATCCAAAATAATCCTGCGCCAGATCGCGATTCAATTTTTCCAGCACGACCGCCAATGTGACCGGCTGGTCAAAGCCGCCGCGCGCGAATGCCGCCGTGAGTTTTTCAAAGCAGGTGTTGAGGATTTGCAATTCCTGCGCCTCGTCATCGCCGGTGGCAAAAAGTTTTTCCAAGACGGCGTGAAAGGTCGTCGCCCACGCAGCCAACGGCCGCGCGGTTTTGAATTCTTTGAGCGCGGCAAAAAGTTGTTCGACAAATTCCGCGAACCGGCCCAGCACTTCGCCCGCTGCGCCTTCGATGTCGTCGCCGGGCAGAATTTTTTCAAACAGTTCCGCGTTTTTGCCCGTCAAGGCGTAGCCGAGCAACAGCCGGTCCAAGCCGTGCCGCCAGGTGTTTTCCGACCACGCGGGCAGGCCGAGACCAACGCGCTGTTGTTCGTCCTGTCCCCACCGGATGCGAACTTCCTCGATCCAAAAACGCACGCGCTCCAGTTCGGCTTCATCCAGATCAAACTTCCGGCAGACGGGCGCGGCTTCGAGCAATTTCAGAACCTGGCTGGCACCGAGGCGCGAGTCCGCCAGCTTGAGCAACGCCAGAAATGTGTCAATCAAATGGCTCTGCGTGCGCGCCGTGCGGTCGGCCACGCTGAACGGAATACGGAGCGCATCCGCTTCCGGCGAGCCGAACACGGCCTGGATGTAGGGCGCATACGCTTCGAGGTCGGGAATCATCACGAGAATGTCGCGCGGCGCGAGCGTCGCATCGCGCTCGAACCAGTCGAGCAGATGGTCGTGGAGCACTTCCAATTCGCGCAGCGGACTGTGGCAGGAATGGACTTGGATCGAATCATCCGTGTCTCCGATGATTTTTTTTGCGCCGTCACCGGGCGCGCGGTCTTCCAAATTCAAAATGCCGGTTTGCAGGCAGGCCAGCAGATTTTTTTCGCCGGCGGCGGCGAACCGCGACGGCTCCGATTCCTGCCAGTCGCCGACTTCCTGCAACAGCAGCAAAAAATCGCGGCCAAGCTGCCCCATCGAGCCGAGGACTTGATGGCCGATTTCCAAATGAAACTGGCCGGCGTCCGCCGCGCCTTTGCCGGCGCGCTGTAAAATTTTTCCCTGCTCGCGCACGGAACTGATGTAGCCCCAAAACTGTTCGCACGGCTGGAGCAAATACAGACTGACCTCAATTTGCCGCGCCAGTGCCGCGAAAATGTGAAGATAAAACGGCGGCAGCGCCGAGACACCAAAGATGGCCACGCGCTCCGGCAAACCGGCGACGGGCGAGCCGGATTTTTCCAAGCGTTCAATGAGCCGGGCTTGCAGTGCCGCCGGATGCTGCGCGCGAAACGGCTGACTGACTTCGCGCCATAATTGCGCCTGCCAGCCTTGATCCGCGCCGGCCTCCCATTCGCGAATCAGTTCGGGCCGGAACAGCAGATATTGATCAAACGCGTTGGCGATGCGGTCGGCGAGTTGATAGCGCTTGCGGTCATCGGGTTCGTTGCCTAGATAATTTTTTACGGCGGCAAACCCCGGACGGTTCAGCACGGCCGGGATTTTTCCCATCACCTGCCAGGTCAAAATTTCCGCATCGTAGGTTTCGGTTGGCGACGATTCGCCCAGCACGGTTTGGAAAATCTCGTAGCTGAAGGCGCGCGGAAAGGGGAAGCGGTAGTTGCTGCAAATGCCGTGCTGCCGCGCCAGTTGCAACTTGAGCCAGCGTTCCATGCCCCGGCTTTGCACCAGAATCGTTTCCGGCGTCAGCGGAGAATGTAGCGGACGCCGAACGCTCTCCGCGAGGGCTTCCGCAAGATTCTCCAGCCGGTTGCTGGTGTATAGTTTCAAGTCCGACATGGCTGTTTAAGCAATTCCCGTTTGGCGCGGGATTTGATTTTGAGTTGAAACCATCCATTGCGCAAGTTCCGGTGCAGGACGGAATGTGCACGGTTTTTCCTACCGCTGCCCGCGCATCGCGCTTACGCTGTTGCCGTGGCAAGTATTGGCAAACGCAATTCCCTCGCGATCATCCGCGCGTCGCAGCCGGGGCTTTACCTCGATGGCGGCGAACTCGGTGAAATTCTGCTCCCCGGCCGCTACATTCCTGCCGACCTCGCGCCAAAGCAAAAGCTCGATGTCTTTGTCTATCGCGATTCGGAAGATCGCCTCGTCGCCACGCCGGAAAAGCCGCGCGCCATGGTCGGCGAATTCGGCTACATGCAGGTCAAAAGCGTGAACCCGCAGATCGGCGCGTTTCTGGACTGGGGACTCGCGAAGGATTTACTCGTGCCGTTTGGCGAACAGGAATTTCCGCTGCGCGTCGGCGACTGGGTGATTGTCTATGTCGGCCTCGATGTGAAGTCGAATCGCATCATCGCCAGCACGCGCCTGAACCGCCATCTGAACCGCGACACGCCGGCGTATCGCGACGGTCAGCCGGTGAGTATTTTTATCACCGCCAAAACGCCGCTCGGCTACAACGCCATCGTGGACAACGCACATTTCGGTTTGCTCTACAAAAGCCAGCTCGCCTACGCGCTCAAAATCGGCGCACGGATGAAGGGTTTTGTCCGCACCGTCCGCCCGAACGGAAAAATTGATTTGAGCCTCGATGACGTCGGCTACAAGCGCGTCGCACCGCTGACGGATTTGATTGTGACCGCGCTCAAGATGAGCGGCGGCAAGCTGGCATTTGACGACAACAGTTCGCCGGTGGAGATTCGGCAGAATTTCAGTGTGAGCAAAAAGGCGTTCAAACAGGCGCTCGGCAAACTTTACAAGACGCGCCGTATCGCCTTCACCAAGCCGGGTATTGAATTATTGGATAATGAAACGTGGACGCCGGGCCGCGCCAAACTAAAAATATAAAGTCGGATAGGCCACGAATAATAACTGTTAAGCAGCATGACACCTAGCCACTACTATGAGTCACCTTTGCAGATAGCTTCCGAAGCTGTCAGGTATATGCTCTATTTTTGGCCGATCACTTTGGCGTTGTTCATTTCATTCTTGATTACTTTGGTGGTTAAGTCGCCTTTTAGACGTTCAGGGATTAAGTTTTCCAGTAGGCATTTATGTATACTGATACCGATTGTTATGACGATATTCATGACAGTCGCGGGTAGTGCAGTTTTGGATTCATACCAACATTCTCCATCCATAACCCCGAGCTGGATAAGTGGCATGGTTTTACTGTTGTTGTTTGTTCAGTTAGTTGTTTGCATTTGGATTGTGTGGCTTATGAAGGGCTACCATCTTTTGGCGGCCTTTGCGGTTGCGCTCCAGTATTTATTTGCGTTGGGTTGCAGTTTTATTTTGCTGATGTTGCTTGATGATTCTCCATGAGTTTTTTGCAGCCTAACCGCCTGACAGCCTTCAAAGATTCCTGACCGTTCTTCTCTGATTTTACTTCACCGCTGGGCAAGCGTATAAGTTGGCGTGTTCGTGGTTGCGCGGAATCAACCGGCGGTTTAAGGTTTCACCATGAGTTCGGCAGCCCAGGAATTGATTGGCATCGTGGACGGATTGCCCGAGGACAAGGCTCGCGAGGTCGTGGATTTTGCGCGTTTTCTCCAGCAGCAGGCCGGCGACCGCGAATGGGAACGCATTCACGCCGCATCCCGCACCTACCCCAAGCTGGAACAGTTTGCCGCCGCCGCCTTGCGTGAGGGCGCGGCCGAACCGCTGAATCCGTCCAAGTTGTGATTTCCCAAGTCCGGCCTTCGTTCTGGCGCGCTTACGAACGGCTCGCGCCTTCGGTCATGAACCGCGCGCGGCTGGCGTATCAACTCTTTGCGGACAATCCGGAGCATCCGTCGCTGCGTTTCAAGAAACTTCAGGGCGGCGGCGAAATCTGGTCGGTTCGTATCAGCGAGCAGTATCGCGCCGTGGGAGTGCGCTCGGGTGACACGATTCAATGGATTTGGATCGGCACGCATAACGAGTTCGACAAGCTCTTTTCGTGAAAAACGCAGCAGGGTGAGTTCGCTCAAACTGGCCATTCCGAGTTTGAAATTCCAAATTCCAAATTGGAAATGAGTTGGTTCTTGCCAGCGGGATTCTGTGGTCAGGCCGCGTTCGTTGCGGCATACTTCGTTTCCATGAGAGACCAAATCCTCCGCCTGCTGCAGCAAAAAGATTACGTTCCGTTGAGCGCGGAAAACTTGCTGCGCCATCTGCGCGTGACGCCGGAAGGCGAACCTGAATTTCAGCGCACGCTGCGCAAGCTGGAGCGCGACGGCGAAATCGCGTGCATCAAAGGCGCGCGTTACGCGCTCGCCAGCGACGCGGACCTGATTCCCGGCCGTATCCGTATGAACCGGTCGGGTCGCGGCTTTCTCCAGCCGGACGATCCTAGCATCAAGGAAATTTCCATTGCCGAAAGCGCCACCGGCACGGCGTTGCACGAGGATCGCGTGCTCGTCCGCCGCGATGTGCGCCGGAAAAACTTCCGCGAGGGCGATCAGGAAAACGGCACGGTGGTCCGCATTCTCGAACGCCAGCGCACGCAGATTGTCGGCACGCTGGCGCAGAGCAAACAGTTTCTCTACGTCATTCCCGACGACCCGCGCATCCCGCATGATGTTTATGTGACGCCGCCGCGCGACGTGGGCCGGAAGCCGAATCTGGGCGACAAAGTGGTGGTGGAACTGCGTGAATGGGAATCACGCCACAGCAATCCCGAAGGCGAAATTATCGAGGTGCTCGGTGCGCCCGACGAGGAAGGCGTGGATATGTTGTCCGTGCTGCGCCAATACAATCTGCCGCTGCATTTTCCCAAGGCCGTGCTGGCCGAGGCGCACGCCATCGGCAATGTGGTTCACGCCAAAGACCTAGCCGACCGCCTCGATTGCCGTGCGCACAATGTCATTACGATTGATCCTGATGACGCGAAAGATTTTGACGACGCCATCTGTCTGGAAAAAATTTCTACCGAGCAATGGCGGCTCTGGGTGCACATCGCGGACGTGTCGCATTACGTCAAGCCCGGCACCGCGCTCGACGAAGAGGCGCGCAAGCGCGGCAACTCGACTTATCTCGTGGACCGCGTCATTCCGATGTTGCCGGAGGCGTTGAGCAACGAGCTGTGTTCGCTCAAGCCAAACGTGGATCGCCTGACGAAGTGCGTGGAGTTTCTCGTGTCGGCGGACGGACGCTTATTGAGCACGAAGTTTCATTCCGCCGTCATCCACTCGCAGCGGCGTTTCACCTACCAGCAGGTGCTGGCGATTTTGCAGCGCGAACCGGCGGACGACCCGATTGAACAGATGTTGCATCAGGCGCATCAGCTCGCGCAGAAAATTCGCAAGCACCGGTTCAAGAACGGTTCGCTGGATTTGGATTTTCCTGAAACGAAAATCCGCCTCGACGAGCAGGGCAAGGTGTTGCGCATCGAGAAGAACGAGAACGACGTGTCGCACCAGTTGATCGAGGAATATATGCTACTCGCCAACGAGGCCGTGGCGACGCGGTTGATGAGTTTGCGCACGCCGGCGGTCTATCGCGTCCATGAGGAGCCGGACGCGCGGCGCTTACAGGAATACCGGCAGG
This sequence comes from uncultured Verrucomicrobia subdivision 3 bacterium, assembly GCA_903861445.1. GTDB lineage: Bacteria > Verrucomicrobiota > Verrucomicrobiia > Limisphaerales > UBA11358 > UBA11358. The sequence continues at coordinate 1,271 of CAIOUK010000122.1, read as the reverse complement.
AAGTTTTGGCGCACAACGTCCAGTGCGGCAATTTGAGCCATCCCGCCGAAGTCCAGAAGCTGCTGGCGAAGCTTGGCACCATTCCGATTGGTTCCGCGCTGAAGATTGGTTTTCTCAAATCGCTGATGCGCGCCTGCTATTCCATCGAGCCGCTCGGCCATTACGGTTTGGCCAAGAAGAAATACACGCATTTCACCTCGCCCATCCGCCGCTACGCCGACCTCGTGGTGCATCGCGCGTTGTTTGATAAAATTCCGGCGAAGGCCTCCGCGCTGAAGGAAATCGCCGAGCATATTTCCGTGACGGAACGCAACTCTGCCGACGCCGAGCGCGACAGTAAGGACGTGAAGATGTTCGCGTTTCTGAAAGCGCAGTTGGAATCCGGCGAGCCGACGAAATATCCCGCGCTCGTGACCGACGTGCGGAATTTTGGTTTCTTCGTAGATGTGCCTGGCCTCGCGATGAGCGGACTGGTGCCGCTCTCGACGATTGAGGATGATTTTTATGTCTTCGACGACCGGCGGCGAAATCTCGTGGGTCGCCGCACGCGCCGCGTGATCAAGCTGGGTGACCGGCTGACCGTGCAGGTGGCAAAGGTTGATCGCTTCAAGAAACAGGTGGATTTCTGTTTGGCTGTGGAAGACCGCAAGCCTTCTCCATCGCGTCTGCAAGTCTCACGTCCGGCATCGGCGCGTCCACAGCCATTCCAGCCGCAAAAGAAATCGTCTCCGTTCCGCCAGGAAGAAAAACGTCCGAAATTTACGCCGGCAGACCAGTCGCACTGGAAAAAATCGGCCAAGCCGGACACGCGCCCCGGACAGTCACGGCGGGAAGATACGCGCACGCAGCAGGCTAAACCCATGTTCCAGACTTCCGGTTCGCAATTGCCCACGTCGCAACGTCCGCTGCTAAAATCCAGCAGTCACAGCGTTTTCTCCAAACGACGACGATAAAAAAACGGCGGTTCAGCCCGCATCCGCCGGCCGATCTTTTTTAGCCGACCGCTGTTCGGCAAAGAAGCTGCGCAATAGTTCGCGACATTCCTCCAGCCGCACGCCAGAAGTGATTTCGCAACGATGGTTGAGCGTGGGAAATTGCAGCAAATTCAACGCGCCGCCGGCCGCGCCACCTTTCGGATCGCCTGCGCCAAACACCACCCGCGCCAGCCGCGTATGCACCACCGCGCCAGCACACATCGGGCAGGGTTCCTTCGTGACGTAGAGCGTGCAATCTGTGAGCCGCCAGTCGCCCACGGCATTTTCCGCCTGCGT
>CAIOUK010000121.1 GCA_903861445.1 uncultured Verrucomicrobia subdivision 3 bacterium | reverse complement strand
CTTCAAACAAAAAACAACGTGCGCTGATGTGCGCGGCTTCGGGCAAATTTAGTTCGCGGTAATCCTCGGCGAACATCGAGTAGCAACTGGGTTCGAGAAAAAGAATCGGGGCGGTGCCGGCTTCGGCGGCGAGCCGCGCGAGATTGTGCGCGCCGAGTTTTTCCACTTCATCGAGGTTGCCGACGCTGAATGCGGGGCGGCCGCAGCATTTACGATTTTTGACCAAGCTGACGGCGTAGCCGGCGGCTTCCAGCACGGCGACGGCGGCCTTGCCAATGTGTGGTTCGTGATAGCGCACAAAGGTGTCGTCCCAGAGAATCACTTGACCACGATGGGGAAAATGCGTGTTCTGGCGACGCGCAAACCACCGGTCAAATCGCTGCGGCGCGAATTTTAACGGCGGACGTTCGGGAGCCAAACCAAACAATTTGGCCGCCAAGTGATTCACCGAACGGGAACTTAAAAACGAATTTGCCAGCCTTGGAAAAGCGCTGCCGATGCGCTCGATTAAATCCAGCGAACTGACCAATCGCTGGAATTTGGTCCGACCGTCGCGTTGGGTGCGTGCGTGAAGCAATTCCGCCTTGAGCAGCGGCAGGTTCACATTCGACGGGCATTCGGTGACGCAGGCACGGCAGGACAGACAGTTGCTCAACGCGTATTCCAATTCCGCCGCACCCAGCGGATCCGTGATTTCGCGGCCTTCCAGTGCGGCGCGGATGAGGTTCGCGCGACCGCGCGTGGACATGCCTTCGTCGCCGGTCGCAAGGTAAGTCGGGCACATCACCGGCGTCCATTTCGTGCAAGTGCCGCAGCCGTTGCACTGTTCGAGATTTGCGATGAAGGATTCATCGCGCGCGGCAAAGGCGAGCTTCGGCGCAAACGGCAGTTCCAGCACGCGATCCGAACCTTGCCGCAAATGCTGGTCAATTTTGTAACGCCCGTCGCTGATGACTTTGCCGGGATTAAAAAGATTGTTCGGGTCGAAAGCGGATTTGATTTCGCGCATCACGCGGTAAATCTCCGCGCCGACTTGTCCCTTGAGAAATTCCGTGCGCGCCATGCCCACGCCGTGTTCGGCGGCGAGCGAGCCTTTGAATTGCGTGACGAGGGCGGCTACTTCGTTGGCGATCTGCCGAAATTTTTTCAGGTCGTCGGCATCATGCAAATCCAGCACGGGCCGGACGTGCAGCAGTCCCGCCGCGACGTGGCCGTAAAAAGACGCTTCCACGCCGACGCGCGCAAACATGGCTTGCAGCCCGGCCACATACGCCGGCAAATCCTGCGGGCGCACCGCCGCGTCTTCGATGACGCAGACGGGCTTGGCGTCGCCCTTGCGGCTGGTGAGCAGCGAAAGCCCGGCTTTGCGCATCGCCCAGACGAGGGCGCGCTCGGCTTCGGATTTCAAAATCAATTGTCGCTGTCCGAGTTTTAATTTTTGCAGTTGCGCGAGCTTGTCTTTTGCCTCGGTAAAAAATTCGACGAGCAAAATGGCCGCGCATGGTTGCGCGTCCAGCTTGAGTAAATCACGCACGGCCTGGAATTCGCGATGGCCCTGCGTCTGGTCGAACAGCGGGCGGTCAATGTGCTCGATGGCCGCCGGTTCCAACGGCAGCAGCGCTTGCGCGGCCTGCATCGCTTCGGCAATGGATGCGAAAAACAGCAGGCCCACGCCGCGCTCTGTTGGCAGCGAGACGAGATTCAGTTCCGCCGAAAAAATTCCCGCCAGCGTGCCTTCGCTGCCACATAAAATGGGAATCAAATTGTCCGACTCCGCCAGGGCGCGGGCGAGACCGTAGCCCGGCCAGCGTTTGCCCAAGCCCGCCGGAAATTGCTCGGCGATTTGCAGCGAGTTCAGCGACACCAAATCTTCGACCAGATGGCGGTGCGCGGACAACGAGGGGAGATGCGCACCAACGCGGGTGATTTTGCCGTCGGCGAGAATGATTTCGATTTCGCGAATGTGCTGGCCGGTGGTGCCATAGACCGACGAGTAGGCGCCGGAAGAATCATTCGCGATCATGCCGCCGAGCGTTGCGCGCGAACTGGTGGCCACGTCCGGGCCGAAACACAGCCCGGCAGGTTTTAGAAAATGATTCAACTGATCCAGCACCACGCCCGCGCCGACGCGAACCGTTTTGGCTTCCTGGTTGAAATCCCAAATTGCGCGGTTGTAGTGCGCAAAATCAATTATCAAACCATCGCCCAGCGCGCCGCCGACCAGACCGGTGCCGCCGCCGCGTGGCGTGACGGAAATGCCCGCCACCAGCGCGGCTTGAATGGCGTGGCCGGCTTCTTTGGTCGTTTTGGGAAACGCAACGGCTGCGGGGATAATTTGATAATGCGAGGCGTCGGTCGCGTAGAGTTGGCGCGTGCGGTTGTCGAACGCGACTTCGCAGCCCGCAGCGTTGAGTGCAGCCATCTGTTGCGTGGAAAGCACGACACCAAGCTAACGGTGATGCGCACGGTTGACAATGGCATTAACTGGTCGCTGTGCCGCCGGGGTGGAAAAGTTTTGCAGTCGCGGCGAATTTGATTAGGCTTACGACATTATGACACTCGACGACATTCTTTTGGAAGCGGAAGAAAAAATGCTCAAGACCGAACAAAAGCTGGCCAATGATTTTGCCGGCGTGCGCACCGGCAAGGCGTCCGCCAGCCTCGTGGAAAATATTCAGGCGGAAGTTTACGGCTCCATGATGCGCATCCGCGAACTCGGCAGCATCTCCACGCCGGAACCGCGCATGCTCGTCATCACGCCGTGGGACGTGGCCGCGCTCCAGCCGATTGAGAAGGCCATCCAGAAGGCAAACCTCGGTCTCTCACCGGTGATTCAGGGCAAACTGCTGCGGCTGGCGTTTCCTGAATTGAGCACCGAGCGCCGTCAGGAATTCGTGAAGCTCATCAAGAAAATGTCCGAGGACGGCCGTGTGGCGCTCCGCCACGTCCGCCGCGACGCGATGGATTTGTTCAAGAAACACGCGCACGACAGCGGCATCACCGAGGACGCGAAGAAGCAGGCGGAAAAAGATTTGCAAAAGCTGACGGACGATTACACCGCCAAGATTGACGCGCATGTCATCGCCAAGGAAAAAGAAATCATGACGGTGTGAGACAATTTACAAATCGCGATTGGCGATTTACGATTGAAAAAGCCGCTCTGAGAAACCGGGGCGGTTTTTTATTTGGACGCGGCGGCGTTGGTCTCAAAACGGATGATCGTTTCATCGGCCTTGGCGTAGCCCAGTTTTTCGCGGGCGAGGCGGGTGACGGTGGCGGGATCGTTGCGGAGCGCGTCAATGTCTGCGCGAAGCTGTTTGGAGATGGCCTCTTGTTTTTGCAGTTCGGCATCCAGCCGGAAGATTTCCCGGCGGAACCGCTCGTTTTTCTGGATTTCCGGCAAATAGGCCAAGGCGATGAGAATCAATACCGCCACCACCACGAGGGCGATGACCGCCTGCGTGAGTTTGCTCCAGATGCCAAGATCCACTTTCACGCCGCCAGTCTAACGGCGGGCGGCGGGGTTGTGAAAGCGGATTTTACTGACAATGCACCACGGCCGGTTTAAATTTCCGATATCCAATGATAAGGGCATTTTTCCTGATATTTGAACCAAGCGTGGCCTGGGCGCGCATCGTGCACGCGCGCCGGGCGGTGTGGTTTGTGATGCTGTTTCATCTGCTGCCAATGCTGGTGTTGGTCGCCGGCGTCGAAGGTTGGAGCCTAGTGACGATGGGCAAATGGCAGCCAAGATTTGAGCGGTTGCACGATTTTAATCTGCCGGGTGCCACCGGTTTCAAGGCCATTCAATCCGTTGTCATCTTCGAGGCGGTGCAATTGCTGGTCATGCTCGGCATGACGTTGGTGGCGGCGTTGCTGATTAAAATCATCAGCCAGACGTTTCGTAACGGTTGCAATTATCGTTCAGCCTTCACGGTCGTAGCTTACGGCATCAGCCCGCTGCTGCTGCTGCGCCTGATGGACGCCCTGCCGCTGCTGAATCCGTGGATTCCTTGGGCGATCGGCATCACGCTGACCATTTGGGTGTTTTATCAGGGCGTGCCGATGGTATTGCGGCCCGACCCCACGCACGCGTTCGGTTTATATCTGGCCAGCATCATCGTGATGCTGCTGCTCACCGGCGTGGTGCGGGAGTTGACGGGACTCTACTTGCTCGGATCGGTGGATTTTAATCACTCCTATTTGTTCCGCCGCTTCGGCCATTTTTTCGGTTATTAAAATTCCGTCTCCATGAAAACTGCCGTTGAAAATGATTTGCTCGCCCACCTGACGCAGTTGGAAAGCGCCGTCAAAACCATGGCTACCGCCAAGCCCAAACCCGATTTACTGAAAATCTTCGGGCAGATTGACGCGCTGGCGCAGCAGCTTCCGCCCGGCACCGATCCAACGCTCCTGCATTATCTGCACAAGAAGAGTTACGAAAAAGCCCGGCTCTATTTGCAAAATCGCGACGCAGAAAATCAGTTGGGGAATTGCCGCCATGTTTGATTCAACCAGTTCAATGTGTTTTGTTGTTTGCGCAATCGTGTCTGGAATATTCTTGTTGGGCGCGGGCTTGATTCAGATTAACTGGGTTCGGCCATATCTAGAACGCCACGGTCAAAAAACTGGGTTTTTATTATTTCAGTCTACACTGCTCAAAGATTATCGCTCTGCCATGGATTTAGCCCGTCATCAAGGCGGCAAGCCTTGGTTTCTAAAAGCATTTTTTATTTTCGTTGTTATTGGGATTTTATTTTTTCTGTGTGGATTGCTGGTAACAATTCTTGGTGAAGTTTTTGGTTGGTAATTTGATTAAATTATGCACGACGCCACCATTGCCGCCATCGCCACGCCGCTCGGCGAAGGCGGGTTGGCGGTCATCCGCCTCTCCGGCACAAGGGCATTTGCCATCGCCGACCAAAGTTTTCAGCCCGTCGGCAAAAGTTCACAGAAGCCGTCCGTCGCGCCGACGCACACGATTCAATTCGGAAAAATTATCCGCGATGGCAAGGTGATTGATGAAGTGCTACTGGCCGTCCTGCGTGCGCCGCGCACGTTCACGCGCGAGGACACTGTGGAAATTTCCTGTCACGGCGGCTTGCTGCCCGCCAAGCTGGTGCTCGACACTTTGCTCGCCCACGGCGCGCGGCTCGCCGAACCGGGAGAATTTACCAAACGCGCGTTTCTCAATGGTCGTCTCGATCTCGCACAGGCCGAGGCTGTCGCGGATGTGATTCACTCGCGCACGGAACTGGCACTTGCCGCCGCCAATGAACAGCTCGCCGGCAAATTATCGCAGCGCATCAACCAACTACGGGACGATTTGATGCTCACGCTCGCGCACGTCGAAGCGCACATTGATTTTCCCGACGAAGATATTTCGCCCGACACCAAGGAGGCATTGCTGCGGCGGCTGGAAAACGCCATCGCGTTCATGGGCGAATTGCTGCGCACGGCGGACGAAGGGCAACTGCTCCGGCGTGGTATTCGCGCGGCGATTGTCGGTCGGCCTAACGCTGGCAAATCCAGTTTGCTCAATCAACTGTTGGGCCGCGACCGTGCCATCGTTTCGCACATTGCTGGCACCACGCGCGACACGATTGAAGAGACGGCGAATATTCGCGGTCTGCCCATCGTCTTTGTTGACACCGCCGGTTTGCGCGAGTCGCACGATGAGCTTGAGCGCGAAGGCATCCGGCGCAGCCGCGAATCACTGGCGCAGGCGGAATTGATTCTCCATGTTCTCGACGCAAGCGAACCGCTGAGTGCTGCGGATAAAAACTATTTGACCGAGTTCGCGGGCAAGAAGCGCATCATCGTGCGTAACAAAACTGATTTGCCGGTGAAGTTGGATTTGCCGGCAACCTTCCGCGCGGTTGATGTTTCCTGTGCGAGCGGGCAGGGGATCGAGTTGCTGAAGGACGCCATCAAATCGTTGGTCTGGGCTGGCGAAATCAATGCCGAGATGTTGCAGGTGGCCATCAACTCGCGCCATCAAGACGCGCTTAACCGCGCCCGCACCGCTGCGCGTCAAGCTGCCGAAGGATTGCGCGGCGAATTGACGCTGGAATTGATCGCAATTGATTTGCGCGAAGCGGCGGCGGCGGTAGGTGAAGTTGTGGGCAAGACGACGACCGAAGATTTGCTCGATGCCATCTTCAGCGCGTTCTGCATCGGAAAATAATTTTCAGTTCTCGCCGATTCTCGGCGCGGCGGCGCTTTGGCGCAATATCAGTTCGGCCGCCAGCCGCTTCGGCTGAATCGGCTTACCGTGAATCAAGCTCATCAAGGTTTCAATCGCCGCAATGCCGAGCCGATGTTTGGGCTGGCTAATCGTGGTGAGCGGCACGCGATAAAATTCCGCAGCGAGAATGTTGCCAAAGCCGACCAGCGAAATCTCGTCGGGAATTTTCCAACCCTGTTGCAAGAGCGTTTCCGCGCAGCCGATGGCGACCAAGTCGCTCACGGCTTGAATGGCGGTAGGTCGGCAGCCTTCGTTGAGCATTTGCAGCGCGGCTTTCGTGCCGTCTTCGATGGTGCTGCCGGCGGAAAAAACCAGTTTGTCGTCCACTTGGAGTCCCGCCTCACGCAATGCCCGGCGGAAACCTTCAAAGCGTTCGTGCGCCCACGGCGCGGCGGGCGGCCCGGTGAAATAGGCAATTTTTTTGTGGCCGAGCCCGATGAGATGTTTGGTGGCGTTGTAGCTGGCCACGAGGTCTTCGATTTCAATGCTGACAAAACTTTTGCAGAACGGCGCGGGTTGGCCGAGCAGCACGGTGGGCACCTGCCGCACGGCAATTTCCTGATAAATGCGCGCCTCGGCTTCAAACCGGTAAACCGGTGTGACCAGCAAACCATCCACCCGCCGCGAGAGCAGTCGGCGTAGGCAGGCGTCTTCGCGTTCGGGTTTGTTTTCCGTTTGCGCGAGCAGCACATCGTAGCCCAGTTCATGGGCGCGTTCCTCGATGGCATAAACCATCCGCGCGTAAATTGGATTCGTCGTGGCCGGAATGACGAGGCCCAGCAACTTGGTGGTTTTGGTGCGGAGTCCCTGCGCGCTGGAATCGGGCACATAGCCCATCTGTTGCGCGAGCGCTTTGATTTTGGCGCTCGTCGCCGCCGAGACGTCCGGCGCGTCGCGCAGCGCTTTGGAGACGGTCATCACCGAGACGCCGACGATTTGGGCAATGTCTTTTAAGCGAACCATATTCAGAAGGATGAAGTTTGAATGATGAATGATGAAGTGGAAAGAAACACTCCGGCGTTTGCCTTTAATTCATAATTCATAAATCTTCCTTCAACATTCACAAATACGTTCCGCGCCAGTGCAGTTTGCGCCGCAACGCTTCAAGAAACGAACCGTCGGCGAGATGCACCAGACGCACGGTGCTGCGGCTGCGGCGGATGGTGATTTCATCGCCGTTCCCGAGATCGCCGACAATCTGCCCGTCGGCGTTCAAAAACGTTGCTGGCTCGGTCTTGATGGCCTTCACGCGGATGGTCGCGGACAGGGGCAAAATAATGGAACGGTTGGAAAGCGCGTGGGGACAAATCGGTGTGAGGGCAAACACTTCCGCCGTCGGCAAAACAATCGCGCCGCCGGCTGCAAGCGAATAGGCCGTCGAACCCGTCGGCGAACTCACAATCAAGCCGTCGCAACGATAGCGTGTGATGGGTTCGCCATTCACGCTCACGTCGAGCGCGATGAGCCGCGAGGCTGCGCCCCGGCTGATGACGATGTCGTTGAGCGCGGTGACTTTGATTTTTTTGCCGCCGGCGACGCCGTTGGCTTCAATCAGCGCGCGGGCTTCCAGCCGAAATTTTCCCTGCCACAATAATTTTAACGCCG
>CAIOUK010000120.1 GCA_903861445.1 uncultured Verrucomicrobia subdivision 3 bacterium | reverse complement strand
TGCGACCGAAAAGAAAAAGCAGGTCGTGGTGCCGCAGGCGTTCTGGTGGTTGAGCCTCGCCGGTTCGGTGACGTTGCTGTGCTATTCGCTGCACCAGCAGGATTCCGTTTTCATCTTTGCGTATGCCTTCACCTGGATTCCCTATATCCGCAACCTGATGATTCACCGGCAAAACAAGGCTGCGTTGGAGCCATGCGGCGGGTGCGGGGAAAAAAATTCGCCGCAGGCGAACTACTGTCCGCACTGCGGCGAGAAGCTGAACTAGGATTTATTTCTTCGGCGCAACAACCGGCTGCACCAGACCGTATTTCATCAGGATCGGCACAAAGTCCGGATGCGTCTTGCCGTAAGCGATGAGCTGGCTTTCAAAACCGCCAATCAAAGCCTTGTTTTTGCCATAAACCATTATGACCTGCTCCGCCTGAGGTTTGATGGCGTCGATATCCTTGCGCATAAGACTCGCCTGCCGGAATAGAAAAACCGTAAGCGTGCCACTGACGACGATGAGCGCAATGAGCAGGACGAAAATCTGGTTGCGCAGTGCGGAGATTTCAGAATTGGAATCGGTGGTCATAAAATTATTTGGCGGCTTTGGCTTGTAGAGCCTGCAGGATGCGGGTCAGTTCCGGATTTTTAGCGGTTTGGTTGAAGGTGTTGGCGTCGTTGGCCACCCCCTGCGCGCGCATCAACTCCGTGTTCGCGATGGCGGCTCCGGAAGTCAACCGCCGCATTTCACTCGTGCGGAGAATGGTCATCAGCGCGAACGTCACGCCCAGAATGACCAGCACGGCGAGCACAAAATTTAAAACGGTTGTGGTCGTATCAGATTTCATAAGGGTGAAAAATCTAATCAATCAGACGGGAATGTCCATAGTGATTTTATCCACATTGCTGACATGCCAAGCCGCTCGCTCTGAAAAAACAATATTCCCTCCGCCAACCACTGCGGCTAAAGTCGCGCCATGAAAATCCATTTCTTCGGCGCGGCGCGCACCACCACCGGCTCGATGTATCTCCTCGAGGTCAACGGCAAGCAGCTGTTACTCGAATGCGGCTTGTTCCAAGGCCACCGCCAGGAATCCGAACAACTCAATAAAGTTTTGCCGTTCGACACGCGGTCGGTGGATGCCGTCGTTTTGAGCCACTCGCATCTGGATCACGCCGGCAAGCTGCCGAGCCTGTGCAAAAATTACGACGGTCCCATCCACGCCACCTCCGCCACGCGCGATCTTTGCGGCATCATGCTGCTGGACTCCGGCCACATTCAGGAACAGGACGCGCTGTTCGTCTCCAAGCTGCGCGCCAAAAAACATCAGCCGCCGGTTGAACCGCTCTACACCACCGCCGACGCGCAGAAATGCGTGGCGCAATTCATCCCCCACGATTACGAAAAGCCCTTTGAAGTCGTCCCCGGCGTGACCGTGACGTTCCGCGATGCCGGCCACATTCTCGGTTCCGCACAGGTGATTTTGGACGTGCAGGAAAATGGCCGGAAATTCCGCCACCTATTCACCGGCGACATCGGCCGCGGTGGCGATGAATTGTTGCGCGACCCGATTCCCGTCGAGAACGTGGATTTTCTCCAGATCGAATCCACCTACGCCGCGCGCGTCCATGAGCAGCGCCCGGACGCGGACGATCTCGTCTGCAAGCTCGTCGGCGAAACGCTCAAGCAACGCGGCAAGGTCATCGTTCCCGCCTTTTCCGTCGGGCGCACGCAGCAGATTGTTTATGTGCTGCACGAACTCACCTGCGCCGGCAAGCTGCCGCGCTTGCCGATTTTTGTGGACAGCCCGTTGAGCGTGAACGCCACGGATATTTACAACAAACATCCGGAATCATTGCGCCCCTCGATCCGCGACACGCTGTGCAACAACGAAAATCCCTTCGGCATGGGCAATCTCACTTACATCGCCAGCGCGGAGGAATCCAAGAAACTCAACGACCGGCAGGAGCCGATGATCATCATCAGCGCGTCCGGTATGTGCGAGGGCGGACGCATCCGGCATCACCTGCGCAACAATCTGGGCGACCCGAAAAATCTCGCGCTCTTCCTCGGCTATTGCGCGGAAGCCACGCTCGGCGCGCAGATTGTCGCCGGCAAAAATCCCGTGAGCATCTTCGGCGAACCGTGCGACGTGCGCGCCAAAGTCGTTTCCCTCGACACTTATTCCGGCCACGCCGACAAAAACGAATTGAAGGCCTACGTCCAAAAACTCACCGGTGACATCAAGAAAATCATCTGCATCCACGGCGAAGAAACGCAAGTGCTCGCTCACGCCGAGACTTTGCGCGGCCTGAAACCGAAAGCCCAAGTCATCGTGCCGACATACCAGCAGGTCGTGGAGATTTGATTCAGTGCCGTAACTTTAACCATCCCGCCATCCTCTTGTAAGCAAGCCACCCTTTTATAGGTTTTCGCTGAACAACCTCGTTATTGCAGCTGCTCAATTCCTTGGTCTTTTCAAAGACAAGACCAACGTCTCAACTTGAAGCTGTTGGAATTTTTTGACCGGCGGATATTTTATTTGCGCACGACCAAAGCACAAATTGTTCCCAAGGAAGGAAAGATGCTAGACAACGCTCTGGCCATAAAGCGGTAGGCAGCTCTGGCAAAACTCATTTGAGGACGATTCATGAAATAAGTAAGACAACCAGCCGACTCAACCGTGAAATTTTCTTTTGAAAATAATTCGACAAATTCTTTGAGCGTATATTCCCGCCAATGCCAACCGAAGAACGGTCCGGAATGAGCATAAAAAACGTAATAGCTTTCGATGGTTTCGCCCATCGGCCGGCCGATTATCATTTTGATTCGATGCTCCAGTTTAGCCCGGTTTGGAACGGTGAGGGTTGCAATCCCACCCGGCTTCAAAACCCGGTGAATTTCTTTGACGAACCCCACTGGATTGAAGTTGAAATGCTCCATGGTTTCCCAGCAGACAATGACATCGAAATGGTTGTCGGGCAATGGCAGCCGGCGCTTTGTTATATCCAAATTCCCGAATATCACCGATAAGTCTGCATAGATAACATCAATGCCACGGCTGGCATACATCGGCTTGAGCGGAAGGGTTGCCGGATCGTCTCCTTCAATGACAGTCACAGCATTCCCATTTTTGCGCAATACAAAGGGTGTAAAACTATAAAACGCGCCAATTTCCAAAACATTCTTTCCCTTCAAATCAAATAAGTGAAAATGAGAGATTGTCCGCCAAAGCCGCTCGCGTTGTGTCAGGAAACAGGAATGAAGATTATCACGAACTTTTGCTTCCACCGCCAATTCATCAGCCATGGCAAAATATTCTGTTTTGTTCATTGGGTTCTTAAAATTTGGCTTAGGAAGTTTGATGCCACAAATTAGGATTCTAACCTGCCCCAATTTTGTCAATGTAAATTGCGATTGTGAACAGGCGGAATATGCGATCCTGAAGTCAACTCCGGCTGAAGTGCTCGGAAAATTTCGTTATATCATCATTGAGTTTCATCCGGAGCCGGCAGGGGAATCCGTCATCGAGGCGCAAACCAAACTCAAGGCGGCTGGCTTCCAACTGGCGCATACTCTCCCAAACGCGCATTGCCCCGGTTTCACCAGCGTTTTTGTCCGGGGTTAGTCCCGGAAATTCACAAACTGCACGGCCACGGGAAATTCATGCGCGCGCACGGCAGCGATGACCGTCTGTAATTCATCGCGGCTCTTACTGTTCACGCGCACCTCGTCGCCCTGGATCTGCGTCGTCACCTTGAACTTGCCGTCGCGGATGAAGCCGGTGATTTCTTTGGCCACGTCGCTGGCAATCCCGTTCTTGATCTTGATGCTCTGGCGCGCGTGACCGAGCGGCGAGATGTCCGGGTCGCATTGCTCCACGCTTTTCATGCTGATGCCGCGCTTGGCCAGCTTGCCGATGACGATTTCGTTCAGCGTCGCGACTTTGAACTCGTTGTCGGCGGTGAGCTTGATTTCGGTTTTCTCCAAAATGATTTCCCACTTACTGCCCTTGAAATCAAAGCGGTTGGCCAGTTCTTTTTTGGCCTGATTGACGGCGTTCTCGATTTCCATCGAGTTGACCTGCGAAACAATGTCGAATGAAGGCATGGCGGCAGTTTAAGCAAACCCCTTGGCCTTGTCATCAAAACGTGACGGGTTTGAGATTGAATCCAGCCGACTTTTTTGACAGCTTCCACGAACCCTAGTGTTGTTTTAATGTCTGAAGCCAAATCCAACGCCGACTTCGCACCGTGCCTCACGGCGGTGATGCCGGTTTACAACGAAGCCGCCACCGTGGCCGAAGTCGTCCGCGTGGTGCTCGCGCAGCGTCCCGTGCAACAGCTCGTCATCGTGGATGATTGCTCGACCGACGGCACTTGGGAACAACTCCAGCCGCTCGCGCAAAACGAGCCGCGCATCCAACTCATCCGGCACGAGGTAAATCAGGGCAAGGGCGCGGCGTTGCGCACCGGCATCGCGCACGCGACGGCGGAAATCGTCATCATCCAGGACGCGGATTTGGAATATGATCCGCAGGAATATCACCTGTTGCTCGCGCCGATTTTATCCGGCAAGGCGGATGTCGTGTTTGGCTCGCGCTTCATCGGCGCGGGCGCGCATCGCGTTTTGTATTTCTGGCACTCGATTGGGAATCGCTTTCTCACGCTCTGCTCCAACATGGCGACGGATTTGAACCTCACGGACATGGAGACGTGCTACAAAATTTTCCGCCGCGAAATCATCCAAAAAATCCGGATCCAGGAAAATCGTTTCGGCTTCGAGCCGGAAATCACCGCCAAGGTGGCGCGGCTGCAGGTGCGGATTTATGAAGTGGCGATTTCCTATTACGGCCGGACTTATGCGGAAGGCAAAAAAATCGGCTGGCGCGACGGCATCCGCGCGCTGTGGTGCATCTTCAAATACAATTTTCTATAACCGGCCATGCCCACCACCATCGCGATCTGGATCTGGTGTGGCGCCTATCTCAGCCTGGCCGGCTGGACGTTGTCCGCGTTGCACGAGCTGAACCCGGCCGGTTACGCCATTACGCTGCTCATCGGCTGCACCGTGCTTTGGGTCTGGCGAAAGAAAAGTTCCCGGACTTTTCCAATTCGGAATTACCATTCAAAACTGGGCCGGCGCTTTCGCCGACCGCTCCCGGCGATATTTCTTTTCGTGGCAGCGTTGATTTTTCTGGGCGGCATTTTACATGCACCCGACAACTACGACGCACTCACCTACCGACTGCCACGGATGTTGAACTGGCTTTCCGCCAGCCACTGGTTCTGGATTCCAACCAGCAACGAGCGCATGAACTATTCGACCACCGCGTGGGAATGGCTGGCGCTGCCGCAGTTGGCGCTGTTGCGCTCTGACCGTGGCTTATTTTTAATCAATGCGCTGGGTTTCCTTTTGATGCCGGGGCTGCTTTTTTCCATATTCCGGCAGGTCGGCGTGGCCCGCAAGGTGGCGTGGACGTGGATGTGGATTCTTCCGCTGGGATATGGTTATGCCACCCAGGCCGGTAGCATCGGCAATGATTTCAACGGCGCGCTGTTCTGCCTGATGTCCGTCCACTGCGGATTGCAGGCGCGGCGCTCGGGACGCTTGTCGGACATCTGGCTGGCCGGACTGGCCGCCGCGCTGATGACTGGCGTTAAAATGTCCAATCTGCCGCTGCTGCTGCCGTGCCTCGTCGCGGTCTGGCCGGCACTGGGGCAATTGCGAAAAAATCTCGCGGGCAGCGCGTTGCTGGTAGTCGTTGGGATAATGGTGTCCGCCGCCCCGACCGTGGTGTTGAATCAGGCGCACACCGGCAGTTGGACCGGCGACCCGCAAAACCTGACCCAGATGCAGGTGAAAAGCCCCGGTGCGGCGCTCCTCGGCAACAGCCTTCTGTTGATGCAGCAATCGCTTATGCCGCCGGTGCTTCCGGCGGCGCAAAAATTGGACAAACAGCTGAACCAACAATTGCCAGCTTCATGGCGTCAAACCTTAAAAGAAAAATTCCCAAGGTATTATTTGATTCACCTTAAAGAACTGCCACAGGAAGAGACCGCCGCCCTGGGACTTGGCGTAACCCTGCTACTGCTGACATCCCTCGGCGCGGCTGCTTGTGGATTAGGTCGGGCCGATCCAATTCGCGGTATGATGGCGGCGCTGTCGCCCGTCGGTCTGGCCGCGTGGGGGGCGACGCTTTTCTTCATGCTCAAAATGGGATCAGAAGCCGACGCCCGATTATTGCTGCCGTATTATCCGCTGGTCGTCATTCCCATTTTACTACTGCCGGCGCAGAACCGTCTTTTGCGTTTTCAGGGTTGGAGAGTTTTGATTGCGCTGGCGGTATTGAGCGTTCTGCCGGCCGTGGTTCTGTCGCCAGCACGACCCTTGTGTCCCGCGCAAAAGATTTTGGAACGACTGGCACGGCAACAGCCCGACCGCCCGGAGTTGCCACGGCTGGCGACAATATATTCCACTTATGCCCACCGCAATGACGCGCTGGCCCCGTTACGCGCCGGATTACCCGACGGCGTTTTGAAAATTGGTTTCTTCGCCGGATCAAACGACACGGATTATTCCCTCTGGCGCCCCTTTGGCTTGCGGCAGGTTGCATATCTTCAAACCGGCACCGATCAATCCGTTCGTGTTCCGGATGACGTCGAATGGATGGTCGTCAAACGCGCCGTCTGGCAGAAAGCGGGCAACGTGCCGCTGGAAACCTGGGCGGCTCAACTCCACGCAAAAATCACCTTGTCCGTTCCCATCGTGACGCTGGTGGCCTGGGGCGATGAAACCTGGTGCCTGCTGCACATTGAAAAAACTGACGCGGGCCACTCCGGCTATCGGAAACCCGCGCTCGCCAAGTGCCGTGAAATTTGAATAAAATTCCGGCGTGGCTGATTCCATTGATTTAAGCATTGTCATGCCGTGTCTGAACGAGGCGGAGACGATTGCCCGCTGCATTGAAAAAGCTAAAATTGGCATCCAGCGCGCCGGCGTGTCCGGCGAAATCCTCATCGCCGACAACGGCAGCACCGACGGTTCGCAAGCCATTGCCGAAAAACTTGGCGCCCGCGTCGTGACCGTGACGGAAAAAGGCTACGGCAATGCCCTGCGCGGCGGCATCGCGGCGGCCAAGGGAAAATTTATCCTGATGGGCGACGCCGACGACAGCTACGATTTTTCCGAGGCCGACCGCTTCGTCAAAAAATTTCAAGAAGGTTACGACCTCGTCATGGGCTGCCGGCTGCCGATTGGCGGCGGAAAAATTATGCCCGGAGCGATGCCGTGGAAAAACCGCTGGCTGGGTAATCCGGTTTTGTCCTTCATCGGCCGGTGGTTTTTCAAATGTCCCGCGCACGATTTTCACGCCGGACTGCGGGCCTTCACCAAGGACGCGCTGGGAAAAATGGAGTTGCAGACTACCGGCATGGAGTTCGCCTCGGAAATGGTCATCAAAGCCACGCTCAAAAAATTTCGCATCGCCGAGGTGCCCATCACGCTGCACAAGGATGGCCGCTCACGTCCGCCGCACCTGAAACCGTGGCGCGACGGCTGGCGGCATCTGCGGTTCATGCTGATTTATTCGCCGCGCTGGCTGTTTCTCGTGCCGGGACTTTTGCTTTCGGCGCTGGGCGTGATTGTTTCCGCCACGCTGTCGGTTGCAAACGTCCAGTTAGGTGGGGTGCAGTTCAATGTCGGCACGCTGATGATGGCCTGCATGGCGGTTATCGTCGGCTTTCAACTCGTGGCATTCGCGTTTTATACAAAAGTGTTTGCCATCGCCGAAGGGCTGCTGCCGGCAGACCCGAAACTGTCGCGCGTGTTCAAGACTTTCACTTTAGAAAAAGGCATCGTCGTCGGCCTGCTCGTGCTGCTCGGCGGGCTGGCGATGTTTTTGCGCGCCCTGTGGCTGTGGCAACAGGCAAACTTTGGTCTGCTGCCTTCCACCGAGGAAAATCTGCGGCGGCTCATTCCGGCAGCCACGCTCATGTTGCTTGGGGTGCAAACCGTCTTCTCCAGTTTTTTCATGAGTGTCCTTGGCCTGAAAACCGTGCGGCGCCAGCCGCCAGCCGCCTAGGCTTTTCGGACGACAAACGGGCGGCAGACCAGCCCGGCTTTCGCATTCGCGGAAAAATCCGGCGCGGGATTCTGGTGCATCAAACTCACCAGACTGTCGCTGCGGAAATTGAGCCGCAGCCCGCACACTTCGACGGATTTTATCACCAACCAGAGCAAGCGCCATGGCAGTGGGATGAATCTAATTTTTTTATCCTGCCGACGCGCGATTTCCCGCAACAATTTTTTGAACGGCCACGGCTCGGCATTCGCCGCCGTCAACACGTTTGGTGAGATTTCAGTTTTTCCCGCCGCAATTTTTTCGATGAATGCGCACAAATCTTCCTGATGCACGAGGAACTGGATTTGCGAGCCGTCGCCGATCAACGGAATCAGCGACGACTTCTGCACCTGCGCCGTGAGCTTGCCGAACATCCCGCCCAAATCATCGCCATAAACCAAGCCCGAACGGATGACGAATGCGCCGTGTGCCCGCGCGATTTTTTCGATTTCCAATTTAGTTTTTCCGTAAAGCGAACGGCAACCGTCAAAGGCGCTGATGGACGAGAGACAGATGATTTTTTTCACGCCCGCTGCCCGCGCCGCGCGAAATAATTTTTCCGTGCCAGCGACGTTCACCGCACAAATTTGAGCCATCGTCAGCGGTGTGAAATCATAGGCGCAATGCACCAGCACCTCCACGCCGGCAAGCGCGGACGCGGAGATTTCCGCGCCAAGCTGAAATTGAATTGCGCGTATTCCCGTTTTCGGCTGGCGCGTTAGCTCCAGAATTTCCCAGCCGTGCGCCGCAAAATAATTTTTCACGCAGCCGCCGACGTAGCCATTGCTGCCGGTGATGGCGCAGAGTTTTTTTGCCTCCATAAAATTATTTCAACATCGCCGTGGCTGTGCCAATGCGATGCGCGTTGGCCATGACGGAAAAAGTGATTTGCGTCGCGGGAATGTCCGGCAATACGGACGCGTCCACGAGATGAATGCGCTGCCAGCCGCGCAACCGACCCAACGTGTCTGTCTCCAGCTCGTCAGGATTTTCGCGCATCGGAAACGAGCTACCGTTGTGGAAACCGCGCCCGGGCTCGGATACTTGCAGCATCGGCGCCAGCGGCCACGCGCCGAATTGACCACGATGACGCATGAGCTTGCGCAGCACGCGACGGATGGCGGGGTGGACTTCGGGATTTAATTTTGCCTGCAATTGCAATCGGTCCGGTTCGCCTTTTTTTAACGTGACGGCAATCTGCGATGAATGATCGGAGTGCAGATAGCCTTGAACGATAAGCAGTCGGTCTTCGAGCACACGAGCGAATGGTTCCAGCACTTTCGCCAGCGGCCCGAACGACTGGCGCACGGCCTGCCCGACAAGGTCGTTGTAACTGTAAATTTGCAGATGCACCGGGCGCAGCGTGATTTGGTCATCGAAAATTTCCACGAACAATTGGCTTAACGTGTGCAGCGCCTCGCGGCGCACGTCACCGGCGCAGCGCTTAAGCAACAGCGGGAATAAATAATATTGGCTGTCCTTCAAATGCACCGGCCGGTCGTAAAGCGACCGCGACCGCAACACGATGCCCGCCGTCGAAACCACGCCGGCGGCGAGATGCACGCGGTCGGCGGAAATTTCAAACGGCGCGCGGCTCACGCGGTCATGGCCGGCGACAAATACTTTTTCGCCGTCCTCGCGCACATGCGTCACCACGCAATCACCGCGATAGGTGAAATCTGGGTTTTCCCGCAGCGCCCGCAGCGTCTGGTCGGAATTGTAGATATGGCCATAAGGACAGCCATACATGCACAATCCGCAATAGACACAGCCGTTTTCGCCCGCACGGACGGCGGTGCGCGCCTGACCGAAGTGGATGCCCGCCGCGCGCAGCGGCTCGCGGTTTTGCGTTAGCCGGGCATGCAAGATTTTTGCCTGCGCGCTCAAGGCCAGCGCCGCCGCCGGTTCGTTATGCAGCGGAAAAATATTTTCCAAGTCGTCGTGCACGCCGGAAAATCCCGTGAGCTTGGCGACGGCAGAATAATGTTCCGCCAAATCGCGCGGCCCGATGGGCCAGCCCGCCATATCCTTTTCGGAATAGGGCATCATCGCCGCGCCCCAGACAGAGCTGAACCCGCCCTGCGCGAATGATGGACGCAACGCGACGCCAGCGTAATCCACCGGCAGATACGCGTCCGTTTCGCGATAGGGATAATCCGAACCGTAGGCCAGCTTGAGCGGAATGCCCTTGGCGCCGGCGGTCATGCCGGCCTTGAAATTTTTGATTTGTGCCGCGCTCCAGTCCGCCGGTTTTTGCGAACTCATGGTGGTGACCAGCGCGCGGCGGTCGGATTCCAAAACAATGCCCGCGTCGAGCATCAGCACTTTCACGCCGCGTTGCAGCAGCGCGTGGGCGCACGCCACGCCCGCCGGCCCGGAGCCAATGACGCCATGCGTCAGTTTTTTTTCGCCGGTGTCAGTCATGCGCGCCATCGGTTGTAAAATCATCCGTCAACCGGCGTTGGCTGCCAATCTTTTCTTGCAGATTAAATCGGGCTGGGCAACGAGACAGAATCGGGGAAATCAGGTTGCGGTGAACGCGGCGGATAACCTATCTTAACGCGGCCAATAAATCGTTTCCGACCATGATTAATAATCCTGCCGCCGCCATGCGCATGCTAATCACTTACGCGATCTGCATTCCGCTGGCCGTATTGGTGGGCTACCTGCTGACGAATCCGATGGATTACGGCACGCTGGGCTTTTTGGGGCTGGTCATCGCGCTGATCATTTCCCCCATTTTCATCAAGTGGCATTACCCGATCATGGTGTTTGCCTTGTCCTCTCCGATCATGGTGTTTTTTCTGAAGGGCAATCCATCGTTTGCGCAGGTCATGATTTTTTTAAGCCTCGGCATTGCCGTCATCGAACGAACCATGAGTGGAGATCGGCGGTTTATTTCCGTCCCAAGCATCACCTGGCCACTGATGTTCACGTTGGGGGTGGTGCTTTTTACCGCCGAAATGACGGGTGGCATCGGTTTCCACACCTTGGGTGGCGATTCGGGCGTGGTGGGCGGTGGTAAAAAATACCTGTTGATTTTCACGGGCATTGCGGTTTTTTATGCCTTGACCAGCCGGGCGATTGTGCCCCGGCACCGTTGGTTCTATGTCGGCCTATTTTTTCTGCCCGCCATGATGTCCGTCATTTCCGACCTCTTTTCCTACCTGCCCGCCCCGTTAACCTACATCAATCTACTGATTCCGCCCAGCGGTTACGCCATGGATTCCAATGTCCTGGGTGATGTCGAAACAAAAGTGAAACGCTTCAGCGGCCTAGCTGGACTAGCTTACACAATATTAATCTTCATGGTCGTTCGCTATGGGTTGAAAAACATCATCTCGGGCGGCCACTGGTGGCGAACCGCCTTGTTAATTCTGCTGACTTTCATCACCTTGGTGGGCGGCTTCCGCAGCTCGCTTATAAATCTGCTCCTGACGTTCGTTCTGTTGTTTTTTCTGGAAGGCCTGCACCGCACCCGCCTGATGCCGATCGTTGTGATGGGATTAATCTCGCTGGCTGTTCTATTGGTGCCCTTTGCCAGCCATCTCCCACTCCCCATGCAACGTTCGCTTGCCTTTCTGCCGCTCCCCAACTTGGATGCTCAAGTTGTCGCCGAAGCCGATAACAGCCTCGAGTGGCGATATAGAATGTGGTCGTTTCTCTGGCCGAAAGTGCCCGAGTATCTTTTGCTGGGTAAGGGCCTTGGCCTGACCAAGGAGGATTTTAATGTCATGGGCGGGAGTGCCATGGCTAACCGGGACGAACAATTTGATCCTTCCTCTGGCGGACTGGCGGTTTCCGCCGACTACCACAACGGCCCGCTGTCCACGCTGATTCCCTTTGGTATTTGGGGCGCCATCGCCATTCTTTGGCTGATGTTTGCGGGCTTGCCCCTGCTTTACCGAAACTATAAGTATGGCGACCCGGCCTTGGCCACCGTCAACCGCTACTTATTGGTAGGCTGGGTTGTTCACTTTCTGAATTTCTTCTTTATCTTTGGCGCCTTTCAAAATGACGTGCTCGCTTTCGCCACCGCCTATGGCTTTAGCGTGGCGTTGAACGGCGGCATACGCGGGCCGGCGGATCAACCCGTCTTGACACCTCACAGCCAACCGTTGTCAACGCCCAAACTGGCGTGAACCGCCCGCCAGTGAAACCAAAACTGCTCGTTCTCGAACTGTGGGGACTCGGCGACCTTGTTCTCGCCACACCTTTTTTGCGCGCGGCGGCGGAAAAATTTTCCGTCACCCTGCTGGCCAAGCCCTATGCGCTCGAACTCCGTCCGCGCCTCTGGCCGGCGGTCACAGTGATTCCCTTCAACGCGCCGTGGACGGCGTTTCGTGGCAAATATCATCTGTGGCGCTGGCCTTGTAATGAAGGCTGGCGATTGCTCCACCAATTGCGCGCGGAAAAATTCGACTACGCCGTCTCCGGTCGCTGGGATCCGCGCGACCACCTGCTCATGAAATTTTCCGGGGCCACGGCCCGGCTTGGTTTTCCCCGGCTCAACAGCGGGCGCTACCTTACGCAGCCGTTGGCCCGGCCTGATCCGCTTGCCCACCGCACCGAATTTTGGCGCGTGGCCGGCGACGCGTTAAGACTGGTGGTGCCCCGCCGCGAAGAAATTTTACCGCCGCCGCGAACAGCTTCGACCGTGGTCTTCATCCACACCGGAGCGCGACTACCCGCCCGCGTGTGGCCGCTGGAAAATTTCCGGCAAATCGCAACCCGGCTGCGGCAAAAAAAAATCACCGTGCAAATCGCCTGCGATCCCGACCAGCTCGCCTGGTGGGAGGAGCGCGGTGAAAGCGTCGCCTGCCCGCAGAATGTGACGGAGCTGTCCGCGCAGCTTGACCGCGCCGGCATTTTCATCGGCAACTGCTCCGGCCCCGGCCACCTTGCGGCCATCTGCGGCGTGCCTACTTTCACGCTTTACGGGCCGTCTTTGCATGAATGGTTCGCCCCGCTCCATCCGGCAGCGGAAGTGTTCGAGGGTCGCCCCTGTCCTTACAAGCCGTGCTCGGACTATTGCCGCTTTGAAAAACCGTTTTGCCTGGGCGACGTCACCGCGAACGAAGTCTGGCCGCACGTGGAACAGTTTGCCTCCCGACATTTGCTAGTTTAAATCGTCAAGCAGGAATCGCATTGCCCGGCGACCCGGCTCGCGGCACCATTGTCCGATGAAGATTCTGGTCAACTGTGACCTTCCGTTTGCGCTCGCCCACGGCGGCGCGGCCATCCAGATTCGGCAAACCATGGCCGCCTTGTCCCAACTCGGCGTGACGGTGGAACCGCTCCGCTGGTGGGATGAAAATCAAACCGGCGACCTCATCCATTACTTTGGCCGGATGCCGGCGGGGCAAATTCGTTTTGCCCATCAAAAAAAAATCAAGGTGGTCATGGCCGAACTCCTGACCGCCCAAGGCTCCCGCTCCCCGGCGCAATTATGGCGGCAGAAACTCATCTCCCGCACCATCGCCCAACTGGCCCCGCGCAATTTCACGGCCGCCTTCAAGTGGGATGCCTACGGGCTTGCGGATGCCTGTGTCGCTAATACGGTCTGGGAGGCACACCTGATGAATTATCTTTTTGGCGCGCCAAAAGAGTGTGTCCATGTCGTGCCCAACGGGGTCGAAGAGGTTTTCTTCAATTCCCCGGCGGTGGCGCGGGAAAAATGGCTCGTCTGCACCGCCACGATTACCGAACGCAAACGGGTGCTGGAGTTGGCGAGGGCCGCCGTGGCCGCACAAACGCCCCTTTGGATTGTCGGGCGGGCCTATGCGGAATCCGATCCTTACGCGCAGAAATTTTTTACCCTCGCACGGCAACAGCCGCAACTCATTCGCTACGAAGGCGCCATCACCGACCGGGCGCGACTGGCTCAAATTTACCGTGCGGCGCGCGGATTCGTCCTCTTAAGCACCATGGAAACGCGCAGTCTTTCGGCGGAGGAAGCCGCCGCGTGCGCCTGTCCGCTGCTGTTGAGTGACCTGCCTTGGGCGCGCAGCACCTTCTCTGGCGGGGCGGAATTCTGCCGCGTCACGGATTCGGTGGCCGCCACCGCCGCCCGCTTGCGGCACTTTTATGACGCTGCTGACCGACTGCCCAGTCCGGCTCGACCGGCAACCTGGACTGACGTTGCGCGCCAGCTCCAAACAATTTATGAACAAGTCCTCACCCGGGACTGACCGTTCATTTTCTTGCCGCCTTTATCTGCCAAAGACATACTGTGGGCGGATTATTCAGTCGGGTTGCCAAAGTTTATGACCATTGCTATCGCCAGCCGCACCAAGGGTTTTATCCGTGGTGAAATGTCTTCGAACTTTCGGGTCGAAAGCCGTAACCACGTTTGTGCGGGTGCCGTCGCCAATTTCACCAGCCTGACTCCGTTCATCACTCTTCACAGATTTGAAATCTCCGGTGCTTGATGAATCCGCCCGCTCCCAATCCCTCCGCCCCGCCGCTGAAATTATTTTCCGTGGTCATCCCGGCGCGCGACGAGGCGGAATCATTGCCGGCGACGCTGGAGCATCTGTATTTGGAATTTTCCCTGAATAACGTGCCGCATGAAATTGTGGTGGTGGACGACGGCAGTCAGGATCGCACCTGGGACGTATTACAACAGTTGCAAAAAAAAATTACCACGCTGCGCCCGATCCAGAATCCCGGCGAACATGGCTTCGGTCGCGCCATCACCTTCGGCTTGCGCCACTGCTCGGGTGATGCCGTGGTCATCATGATGGCGGATGAATCCGACGACGCGCGCGATGCGGTGCGCTACTGGAAATTGTTGAACGAAGGCTGGGACTGTGTATTCGGCAGCCGCTTCATCAAGGGCGGTGGCACAATTGATTATCCCTCAGTGAAGTTGTTTGTGAATCGGCTCGCAAATTTTTTCATCCGCGTCATTTTTCAGATTCCACTGAACGATACCACCAACGCCTTCAAGGCGTATCGGCGGACGGTGATCCAGGGCTGCGAACCGCTCATCGCCCCGCATTTCAATCTGACCGTGGAAATTCCGCTGAAGGCGATGGTGCGCGGCTATACTTGGACGGTGGTGCCGATCACGTGGCGAAACCGGCGCTTCGGTGTGGCCAAGCTCAAGATCAAGGAAATGGGCAGTCGCTACTTTTTCATCTGCGCCTATGTCTGGCTGGAAAAATATTTCAGCCGGGGCGATTATCGGCAGCGTAAGTAAATCGGACTGCCGGTCACAATTAGGGAATCGCCTTGATGATTAAATCATCACCCATCAGGACATCCGGCCATTTCTCCACGCGCGGCGTTAGCC
Source organism: uncultured Verrucomicrobia subdivision 3 bacterium (assembly GCA_903861445.1). Classification (GTDB taxonomy): domain Bacteria; phylum Verrucomicrobiota; class Verrucomicrobiia; order Limisphaerales; family UBA11358; genus UBA11358. The sequence continues at coordinate 22,025 of CAIOUK010000120.1, read as the reverse complement.
AGTCGCGGGCCAGTGCGCGGGGAATCCCGGTCTGGCCGGGATTGACGACCCGGATCGCGTTGTCAAACGGCGATTCACCTACAATCACGAGCTTGTTGTAGCCAAGCTGTTTCAATCGTGCGAATTTTTTTGAATCCTCAAAGATTTCCGCATTCCAAAGGGAAAGTCCATTGCGGCTGGCGCGCATCAACTGTTCACCGCCCCAGCCGCCGTTGATAACAAGTAATTTGTCCTGCGGGGTGGTGTGGCTGCGGATGGTGTCGGCAATTTTCTGTGGATAATGATCCAGGCTCAAGGTCTTGAACGCCATCAATCCTTGCAATAAACCGGCCAGCAAAATCAAACTGGCCACGCCGGCGATCAGCCCGGGCTTAAAGTTGTGCTCCCGCAAAAAAGCTTCCGCGCCCGCCAAGGCCGCCGCCGTGAGCAGCGCCACCGCCGGCGTGAACATCAGGTAATAATGATGGTGATGCAAAATTAGATGCGAAAAAATCAGCGTCGTCAGCCCGGCGCCCGCTAGAAAAAACTTGGCCGACGGATGCAGTCGCCGGCTGGCCAGCGCCCCGATAAAAAGGGCGATGAGAGTGAAGCTGCCGAAGACGTCATTGGCGAAACGCCAGCCGGCCTTAAGCCAGTTTGCGGGATTGAGCCGGTAATGCCAGTCGCCGAAATACCAGAACATCATCGCGTCGCCCGATCGGCCATGGAGGCGCAAATCCACAAACGGAAATTCCGCACCCGCCTGGAGCTGGTCGGTATAATGTGTCCAAGCGAGAAAAATGATGCCCGTCAAACCCCCAACCGCCGCCAGCGGAATCATTCGCCGCCAGTTCAACCCGTGCGTCTGCAGACATAAGAAAAACGCGGCGAAACCCGCCGCCATGAAAAAGGGCAGTTTAGCCGTCGCCGCCAGCACGCCGAGCGCGACCGCTGGGGCAAACCATTTCACGGGTTCAGCCAACAACCGCACCGAGGCAAACCAGAACCAAATGGTCACGGCGAGGGAAAAACCATCCGTGCCCGCTTCGCCGGCAAAGCTGAACACCAACCCCTGACACAAAAATACCACGGTGGCCCACCACGCGGCCCGTTCGCCATAAAACTGCCGGCCAATCTGCCAGAGCGGATACAGGCAGGGCAGGAAGAGCAGCAGCGAAACGAGATTGGCCCAACCCCACCATGATCCAAACATTTTAAAGGCCAGCGCCGCCGCCGCCTGCCAGACAGGCAACTCCTGAATGGTCGGGGTGTCATTGGCATTGAACCCGGGGATGATCGTCTCGGACAGACTGATTTGGGTGGCGGCGTAATGCAGCGCCACGCCGAGGTGCTGATCGCGAAAGCGGCCGTCGCCCTTGAGCGCCGTGCCCAGATGAAACAAAACCACCAGTGCCAGCAAGGCCAGCAGCAAAAATTGCAAGTCCCGGTTGCCAGCAGATGAATGGGGTTTGGTCATGATCAACGAGGTTAATTCTAGGTTCCACCTGCAATGGCATCAAGTCGTCAGCCGTTAAATTTTCGTGACGGATTACCGCCGCCGTGCATGCCGGAGGCTTCAGTGCGGCGATTTCAACCGGGAGCCCGCCAGCACTTCGCGATAAATTTCCAAATGTTGGCGGGCGATGACTTCCGGAGAATAACGCTGGCGCATCAGTGTGGCGGCTTCCGTCGGGCGCGGGTGTCCCTGCTCGATCCACCGGGCAATGGCATCCGTCAATCCCGCCCAATCGTCTTTGGCAAATAATTCCGCGCCGGGCACGCCGTGGGCAATGTCCACGATTCCGCCCAGCCGCGCGCCAAAAAATTTCAGGTTTCGCGCCAAGGCTTCCCCCACGACATTGCCGAAGGCTTCTTCCGTGGGAAAATGCACAACGCCCGCCACCCGGTCATAGCCATTGACCAGTTCACCTTCGGGCAATTTGCCCAGAAACCGCGCGTAACCGGCGGCCGTCATGGGTTGGATGCGATTCAAAAATGTCCGGCAATAATCCGTGGGATTGGTAAAGCCAATGAACTGAAATTCAAATTTTAATCCCCGCCGGTGCAGGGCTTCTGCCATATCCAACATTTCCAGTTGCCGCTTGCGGGGACTAATGACCCCGGCGTTCAACAGCACGCAGGGTCGCGCCTCATTCGGCGGCAATGCTTCCAGAAAGGGCTGTCGTAGCGCGTGCGCCACCAGCCAGGTCCGGCGGGTGCGCGGTTGCACCAAGGTGCGAGTGTAGTTGGAATTGCAGAGCACGCCATCGGTTCGGCGCAGGGTTAAGTTTTCCAGTCGGGCCGTCAGCCATTCGTAGCTGCCAATGGGTGCGCCGGCCATCCGCGCCAGTTCCGCCATGTTGCCCTGAATGGTCACCACATTGGGGAAGCCGGAAAAAACGGCACTGATGCCGTTATCGCGCTCGTTTCCCCAGCCATGCACGATGTCCGGCTGGAGTTCCTTCAGCTTGCGGCGAACAGCCCGGATGCAGCCCTGATAAAATGTGCGCAGCCAGCCGATTTTAGGCACATACAAGCTGTGAAACCAGAGGTTGCCCGCCAGTTTATGCGGCGAATCCGGCATCGGTTTCTGGGTGCAGGAAACAATGTGTATTTCCACTGCCGGCAACTGGGCCAAACCTTCAAAAAATGAAGCCGCGCCGGCGGCAAAATACGGCCGGCTTAAGGTATAAGCCTTATCATGCTCCCGGTTGTCGGTGATGAGGATGGCGATTCTCAATGGTTTTTCCATTCAAGTTTCCAATCCAGTTTGTAATTTCGTGTTAGCGGATGAAAGAAAATCGGGGAGTGCGTATCGTCGCTCTTTGTTCTGGAAAATGTTTCTCACGGTGAAGAAGCGAAGATTTATTGCCACTCTATTTCTTCAACCGATTGGCGTATTCGGTCAATAAGCGGTCGCCATAATCCTGCCAAGTATTACGGATGGCGCCTTTGCGGTGGGCGGCCTCACCCAGGCGCTGACAGAGTTCCCGGTCGGTCGCCACCCGCAGCATGGCGTCGGCGATATGTTGCGGATCGCGGCCGCGCACGATGATCCCTTCGACGCCGTCTTGCACCAAGGTCGTGGCTCCGCTTTCAGGACTGGCGATGATCGGCAGTCCCACCGCCATGGCTTCAACAATGGCACGGGCGAAACCTTCTTCCAGGGATGGAAAAACAAACGCCGTGCCGCTCTGCAATAATTTGGCCAGCTCCCGGTGCGGCAGATGCGGAATATAGGTGAAGCTGTCGCGCCATTTGGGCCACTCTTTGCGGAAATCGGTTTTCAAATTGCCCACGCAAACCAGCTCTGCTTCCGGCAATTGTTTTTTTACCCGTTCAAAAGCACGGAACAGATATTGGTGCCCCTTGCGCAGACAAATGGTGCCCACGGCAATGAATTTTGGCCGGGACGGCACGGTTTCGCGGGGCTGAAAAATGCTCACATCTGCGCCAAACGGATTCACGAAACATTTTTCGGCGCGCAGACCGTTTTGCACCATCGTGTCGCGCACAAAATCCGAAGGACATAGGATGATGTCCGCGCGTTCCAGTTCCCGGTTCATCCGCGCAAACATCCAGCGCGGAATGGGCACATTTTCACCGGGGCACCACAGGTCGCACTCCCGCTGCATATAGCCATAATAGCTGGTCGGGTGACTGTTCTGACAGTCCACCACTTTCAACGCCCCGGTTTTTTCCGCCCGGTCAAACGGCTCGGTGGCAAAACCCATGATTGCCTGCACCACGTCGCATTCCGGCCAGGGCTGCGCCTTGAACCAGGTTTTCCAAATCGGAAAAAAAGTGTAAAACGCCTTTTCCGTCCAGATTTGCGGGGTCAAATGATAGAACGGCTTCATGGCCAAATGAAACGGCCAGCAGCGGTTGAATTTATCGGCTGTAATCTGGGTGAGATTTTTCTCGGAAATCCACAGGCCAGCCAGCGCGCCTCGATCTTGAAAAGCACGGGCCGTCTGCCGCAAATGCCATGCGCCGCAGGTTGCCAGCAGAATTTTTGGAATTTTTTCGCTCATTTTACCTATTGGGCTGGCCGCGCGCGCCGGTGATGAGGCACTGTTGAAGCAACTCTCGGATTCGCATCGCGTCAAATTCTTCACTGGCGCAGCGCAGGATTTCGGAGCCGAATATTTCCCATGGGTTTTCCATCGCGAGCGCCTCCCACACTTTGGCCTGCAACGCTTCTGGCGAGCCATCCGTGGCACAGACGCCGACGCGATATTGTTGCGCGATTTTAATCAGGCTGGATTCCTGATGTCCCAAGGCAAAAATGGGCAATCCCGTCGCCAGCGAGCTCGCAAACTTTGTCGGCAAACTAAAAAAGTGGCTGCGGTTATCATCGGCCAGTTCCATCATCACAAAAGCCCAGGAGCATTTTTTTAATTCCGTGGAAAAATGCGGTTCCGCCAGATTGCCGCGTTCGTTCATCCACGCCGCATCAAACCAGGGGCGGTCGCGATAGGAATGGGAACTGAAAATTTCAAGGGAAACTTTTCGGGCGAGCTTGGGGCGGACGGCGGCAATCGCCCGGACGAATTTGGCAAAATCCACCTCGCAACTGATGGTTCCGGTGTAAGCGATGCGGATTTGATCCTCCGGGCCGGGCGGTCGAACCTGCAGATATTCAAAATCTTTTTTTTCCAGACCGGCATGAACGGCTCCGTTCGCCTCCCGGCCGGTTCGGGCGCGCAAATCCGCAATCATCGGATAAAAAATACCATCGCGGGTGGTCGCCCGGGCATACAGCAATTCCAACTGCTGCTGCAACCGTCCGACTTGGGCCGGGCCAAACGAATTCAACCAGCCCTGACAATCGGCGTAATCATGCACGGACACATGGAATGGCACGTTGGCCGGCAGCAGCGCCCGGACGAGCGGTGGAATGCTCCAACTTGTTGGAATCACCCAGACCACGTCCGGTTTGAAAAGTGATAGCGTCTGGCGAAAATGCTGCGCCGCCCACCGGCTCCAAATATGCCGCAAAAAAAAAGTCTTGGGCGAACGAAAACGGCGGTTGGGATAAAGCCGTGGCGGAATGGTTGCGACCCGCTGCGCGGCGATTTGCTGGCCAAAATGTTTGTCACGGTCGGGCTGACAGCTCCACCAAAACAAACGATCCACCGGCCAGTTTTTCAACATCTGGCGGACGATGGCCGGCCCGCCGCCGGAGGCGTTGGGCGGAAATTCGGCGGCGACGAGCAGGCGTGGAAAGTTTTCAGTCGCAGTCATTGGTTAATGATCATGTTCGTCTATTTGAAATTATATATTTTAATCAAGGTTTTCTCGCCACGGCGCGCAAGCGTATTGCAAATACGTTTGGCCATACCTCCTGCAAAAAACTCAGGCGAAGCGACGGCGGAAACTTTTCCCGCGCAAATTGGGCGATGGCACCAAAATGTCCAGCAGCCAATGAGGCATCCCAAATCGAGGACTGATCAAAGCTTCCTATCTGGACATCTACGAAGCCCGCATCATTAAGCAAATGCTGGAACATAAATTTGCTGAAATAGCGGATATGGACGCCGTTGTAACGGTTCAACTTTTTGTTCTCCGGCTCGGAAGGGACTTGTGCCCGCAGCAACGCAAGGAGGCGCCAAGCGTGATAACCAAAGTTCGGAACTGTGGCGACAAAAACTCCGCCAGGTTTCATCACGCGAAAAATCTCGCGGGCAGACGCCAGCGGATCAAAAAGATGTTCAAAAACTTCAACACATACTGCGCCATCAAATGTGTTATCCGGCAGTTCAAGCCCGCCGGTTTCAGGTGCAATCCTAGTCGCTTCAAGATTCTTGCTTCTCGCGTTTTCCAACGCTGCGGATGCAATGTCAGCGCCGATATAATTTCTGACAGCGCCGACCAACCGCTTTTGATAGGCAAATCCCAAGCCGCAACCGTAATCGAGCACCTTTTCAGCGCCAATCAACGGGCCAAGGACTTGGCGAAATTGCTTTTCATCCCACTCGTCGCAGACATGGGATCCGCTGTTCCAGTAGCTATCGTAAAAATTTTGCGGGTTCATAATATTTTGCTGCCGGCCAAAGTAATCGTCAAACCGATTCACAACCAGTTTCAAAGCTTTTCTTAAGTCCGCGGCTCGCCCGCCATCGGCCTTTCTCTTCAGCCAGCCGGATTCGTCGTTCAACTCGACTTTTACCCGACGCGAGTAGAAGGATATTCAAGGAAAAAATATACAAGCCACCCCACTGATATTTCCGGGAAATTTTTTCGAGCTTGTAAGCAGCGCTCACTATAATCTGGGCACGACCAAACCCTTCATGAATATTTTCCAGATATTTGAGCGTAAGCTTTCGCGCCGATATCAGATGGGTCAATTCTAATTCCGGGAAACGTCCAGTGCCAAAGCCAAGATCAAAACCGCACAAGGCCATGTCCGTATCGCCGCCGCCGCCCAGCGACTGGCCGCTGCGATCCAAGGATTGTCGTAAAGGTTCTTTCAGCACCAGTTCCCGGTAATGCCGGCCCTGCGACTGGCGCACGACCATTCCCGCCCCCATCGGTGTGGCTTCGGAAGACTTCCGCAGCTTGGCCCAGAGCGGCACGGTCAATTTTTCAATGACCAGCCCGCCAAGCCACGGGCGGAGTTCCGGCGGCGGCTCGACTTCAAATTCCGGGAGGCAACTGCCGCTCCAGGCACCCAGCCACGGATAATCCGTGCTGATTTTCAGGGCAGCTTGAAGATAATCCGCCCGGAGCACGTTGTCGTCATCCACAAAGACCAGCAGTTCCCCGCGCGCTTCGGCAATGCCGCACAAACGGGCGTGGGTCAGTCCGGTTTTTTCCTCGCGGACATGGCGTGCGTTTGGCTGCCACGAAAGTTCAATCCGCCCGGCCAGCGGTTTTTCCGAGGCGTTGTCCACCAGCAGCAATTCCCAATCCGCAAGCGGTAACGTCTGCGCGCGTAAGGCATCCAGCACGCGTGACAAATAATCTTCGCGCGGATTGTGGGTGCAGAGGATGACGGAAATTGCGGGCATAATCGCGGGCTGATAGTTAATCAAAGCTCAACAAACTTTCAATGGTTATCTCCACCAATACCGGCGTGTTTGGGTGCCGACCAGACCGGCAAGGCCCCGCCGTTTTGACACGACCTCGAATCAAAACGACGCAAGGTTGGTTCTCCGAGACGCACCGGTGCATCAAAAAGGTGCGGCGGTGTATGCGAGTCTTAATAATTTGTCGAACCAACCTGAAGAGAAACCATTTTAGACAGTCCTGTTTTCGGGTCAATTGCCGTCTGGCTTGAACAAACCAACAGAGGGTCGCCAATCAAGCCAATCGAAGTTGCAGTCGCCCCTTGATAATTATTATTCGTGTAGGTGATGGTGAGATTGTTGTAGCCCGCCACCGACACAGCGATGTTGGTGACCGTGCCGGAAAGCACGTTCCCGCTCCAAAGCACGGTAGTGTCGCCCAGAACCTTGAACCAATTGTTAGCGAATTGCGCCCCCAGTGTGGCGGAGAAAGTGGTGCCGACACCCCCAATAAACCACGTCAGTGCATTGGTGCCAGCCGTAGGCATGACGATGCCGGTTTGATTGGTCGCTGGGAACGGCCACGACCCTGTTAGCGGGAATGGGCCACCCGTTCCGTTGTTGTAATTATTGACCTGCACCGTCTCTCCGCAATACACAAAACTGTTGGTTGACCAAGCGTAGTAGGTGAGGTTGTTCGTCCCCGCCGCGAATTGCTGCTCCACACCGGGAATCACCTTGAACCACTCCAGATAATTCGCCGCAACGCTCACCGTGTAATTATTTGTTGCCAGAACTGTGGGCGCGTTGCGGAAAATGTCGTGGATGGTGAACACTGGCGTCGAAACCAGCGGATAAAGATTCGTCAACGAAATGGAAATGGTCTGGTTGGTAGAAGCCCGATTTTGCAGCACGAAAGCAAAGGTTCCGTCGGCCAATTTCTTGGAATAGACCACCGCCAGATTGTTTGAACTCACCTTCTGCATTGAACTGGTGAAGTCGGCTTGAATTGAGTTAATCAAGGGGTTGTCGTAAAAATCATAAAACCAGCCTTCCTGCGCCGGAAAAATCCGCTGCTGCGTTGGCACTTGACCCGAAAGTAATGGCGCATTAGCCATCGTCATCGTCGCAAGTTCGTTACGGAAAAGAGGATTGCCTGACAGAACAATGAAGTCGGCTCTTTGATACATCTCGTCGAAATCATTGAAGCTATTCGGCTGCGTGAGCCCAAAAGGGGCTATGTCCAGCCAGTTGTAATAAGCGGGAAAATTATTCACATCGCCATACGGATAAGTCCCAATGCGCCATGAGTTATACAGTCCATTGAACCATGTCTCGTAGCCTCGGATGCAGGGTGTGTTGACGTAAAAAGATTTCCCCGTAACCGCGCTACAATCGGCAATCACTTTGGCCTGAAGAACAGCGTTCGTGTATCGGGCTATGCCGTCCCGATTCGCGTCATCTTTTATCCCGTCCAATCCCCAATTCGTAATCGCATTCGCCAGCCACGCATAATAATAAGTATCGCCATAGATGCCGGGCTGGGCGCGCTGGACGTAGTTTGAACCAACATAACTACCAGTGCCGCCACCCGGCGAGTTGAAGGCGTAGAGAATAATCTTCACGCCGTTAGTGTGGGCGTAGGCAATCAGCCACTTCGCGCCTTCTGGGAAGGCCCCCGCATCGAAGTCCAGCCAGCCGGTCGCATTGGTCAAAGCCGGATATGGCGTCGAGTTTGTCACCAACGGAAATGGAGAGTCGTAAGCTGGTGCCGGTTCTGGGCCAACGTCAAACAGCAGCCAGTTCCAGCCATTCTTAACCATGCCATCATTGACCATCAAATTAACCAAGTTTGTGAAATCGGAAGTGTTGTTGATGGCGTTACAGCAGTTGAACCAGCCGTTCACGCCCTTTGGTGGAGGATTGTTCGTATGCAATAGGAAAAACGCCGTTGTCGCCGAAAAGTCTGTGGGATAAACCACCAATATATTAGCTCCGTTTGTGCTGTAACTAGAATTAGGAGCGAACGTCCGAGGGTATACTTTCTTGTAAGGCACGCCGTTTGAGGTGGAATAATAATCCAGACCCTGCGTTTCAAACAACTGCCAACTGCCACTGGTTTGGGGCCATGTAAGTATCATATTCGCATTGGATCTGGTGATAGAGAGTTTCGGGCTATCACCGAAACAAACGTGAAATCCGACAATCCAAGCAACCGTGATCAAGATCACGAGAATATTATGACGCATATATTAAGAGGGATTTATTTTTTTAGGCCAAAAGCTTTTAGTTGGCTTGACGCAACCACCTCGCGATTTGACAACATAGATTTCACGGCTTGAAAAACGGATTGAACATCCAATTCCTTCATGCAGCGGATGTTATTGGGGTAGCTTTTGTTCATGTGAACATTCTCCCAATCTTCCTTAACAAGGCCATTGGCAGACACCGGAAATACCAGAGAAACGGCAACTGGCCTTGCGCGACAAACCGCATATTTTCAGAAAATTCCGCGTCCGCAATCAGGCGGTAAATGGCGGGATGCATGACCGCCGGAAGCCTCGGTTCCCGCCCGGCTTCCCCAGCATTGCGGCGGGCGACAAATAGGTTCTGCCGATACCACGGCTCAATGCGCTCATCATCCCAAATCCGCCAGCGAACTTCATCCGTGCAAACAAAGCCACGTTCGTTGAATAATTTTTGCCAATAGGCCGGCCACTGGCAGTTCACATGATGTTGTCCAGGCTGTCCGGGACACGCGGCGCTGAACACCACACAATCGGAATGGGTCGCTAGTGCGTCAATCAAGACTCCGGCATATTGCCCATCCAGATGTTCAGCCACCTCGAGGCAAAGCGCCGCCTCAAACCGGCGTCCGAGATTCCATGGCCGGGTGAGGTCTTGCTGGCGAAATAAAGACGGAGAGACCAGCAGCTGTTCTGGCGGCATGGTCGCGCCTTCAACCCCAAAAATATCCGTAATACCAGATTTCTGCGCCGCCTTAAGCCAGGTGCCGATACCGCAGCCAACATCCAGCAGGCTTTTTGCCCTGATGATGTCCATGATTACCGGCAAGACAACCTGCGGTCCTTCCAGCGTGTGAATGTTGCTGGAATGGTTGTAATCTATTTTAGACATTGGATGTTACTCGCGAGCTTGCTTCTGGACATGATGATTGGGAATCAAGTGAACCGACAAGCCCAAACTGGACCTCAAGTGCGGCATGGCGGCAATTCCCGGTCATGGGTTCAAGGCGATGCGGGCGACCCCATATTCCGGCGGTTTGAGAGCATGGATTTTACGGCCTGAAAAACCGGCTCGACCTCCAGTTTTTTCATGCAACCAATGTTATTTGGACAGCCATCCTTCCAGTGACCGACGGGGGTCGCGTGCTGGCAAAAAAGACACGGCACATCGCTGAACACAGCGGATGACGGCGAATCCGGCGGCAGACGGTGGCGCGGATTCACCGCGCCAAATAATCCAACCACCGGCGTGCCGACCGCTCCGGCAATATGCACCGGACCTGAATCAATTGAGACGAGCAAATCGCAACCGGCAATGAGCGCGACCAGTTCATCCGACTGCAGCCGGTTCACCAGCAATTTCACGCCACGCAAATGTTCGAACTCGTCTTGGTTGCCTTGCGTCAGCCCAAATTGCAAAATGACGGCGTCGTAGTCTGCGTGAATTTTGTCCACGAGAGTCTGCCATTTTGTCACGTCCCACATTCGCACCGGCCAGGTGCGTCCGCAGTTGATGCCGATAATAATTTTTTTTGCGGAGACCGCTCCCGCCAATTCATGTTTGGTCTGAAAAATTTCAATCAGCCCGGGCGGCAGGAAAAAACGCGGCTGACGGCTCAAATCTGGAATGATCAGGCCGCATGAAACCGCAAGCTCATCCACCAAATGAGCCTGTCCGCCGACATTTGGGGAGCGTTCTTCTGTCGTTTGCGGGAGATAAACTTTTTCCACCAGGCCAAACAAATGTCCGGGGTAATTCCAGGGCGTGCCGTAGCTCCAGGAAACGCCATAAACGCAATCGATCGCGCGGGAAAGCAGAACCATTTTTTTATAGCCGCCAAACGTGACATAAACCAGCAGCCGGTCGGGATGGCGTTTGCGAATCTCCCCGCACAGGGGCAGCGTGCAAACGACGTCGCCGAGCGCAGCGAGGCGATAGAGAATCACGGCATTTTTCCGGTGACGGGCGCATTGAAAAGCCAGCCAGAGCGGAAAATACAAATAATCAATCCGGTCGCGGAATTTTTTTCGTAACGATTGGAGAAATAACCGCAAAGAAGCGGGGAGCGCGGCGAGCAGGTATGGGCGGAGGCGGGTCACTTTAGCGAGTATTCATCGGATCCATCTGTGCCTCCGTTCTTCGGAAACAACAGCCAGAACATATTTAGGGTTTAGCGGTTTCACTGGCATCAGCGAATTTACATTCTAAATGTGATTCAACTCAAAAATGGTATGCGGAGTTATCGGAGACCAAATCTTATGTAATCCCTTTTCAATGGAAAGTTGTGAGGGCAAGATTTCAATTTGCGTCGCTTCGAGGATGTGATCCGCACTTCTTCCAGAAGTCGCAATGCCGAGGGCAAGAACATAGGTGCCAGGGTTGAGCGACAAATCGGGAATGGTGATTCGCATGGAATATTGCCCCGGCAAGAGCTGTTCCAGTGGACATTCCTGATAGGTCGTGGTTGAAACCAGTTCGGTTCCGGTGATCGAAAAAATGGCATAGCCAATTTCAGGTTCTTCCAGCGTCCGGGAAACAGAAAACTCCACCGCAAACTCCAAGGGCGTTCCATATTCGTAACACCAGGCGGCCGTGTTTCGATTTTGAACGCTCCGCAATCGGAGCAATTGCGCCGCACCGTTGCCTTCAAACCGGCGCGGTAACGGCGTCAGATCAATTTCCCCGGAAAGCTGTTTGGAATGTTCCGAATAGGCCCGGATGACCTCGCGGGTTTCGCCCTGCAGTTTCAATTCGCCTTTTACAAGATAGAGGCACCGAGAACAAAGCCGGGTGATGGCCTCCATGTTGTGGCTCACAAACAGGATGGTGCGTCCGCTCTGGCTGACGTCATTCATTTTGCCCAGGCATTTTTTCTGGAAGGCGGCGTCGCCCACCGCCAGCACCTCGTCCACGATCAAAATCTCCTGTTCCAGATGCGCGGCCACGGCAAAGGCCAGCCGCATATACATGCCGCTGGAAAAATGTTTCACCGGCGTATCCAAAAACTTTTCCACCTCGGCAAACGCCACAATCTCGTCGAACTTACCTTTGATTTCTGCCCGGTGCATGCCCAGAATCGCGCCGTTGAGAAAAATGTTTTCGCGCCCGGTCAGTTCGGGATGAAAGCCGGTGCCGACCTCCAGCAGGCTCGCCACACGCCCCTCAATTTCAATCCGCCCCCGCGTTGGCTTGGTGATGCGGCTCAAGATTTTGAGCAGGGTGGATTTGCCCGCGCCGTTGCGCCCGATGATGCCCACGGCTTCGCCCTGTTTGATTTCAAACGAGACATCCTTGAGCGCCCAAAACTCCTCGCGGCTGGCATCCGCCGGATTTTTTTGGAACAAAGCCTTCGCCCTGCGCGCCAGCACGTCGCGCAATGAAACATAGCGCGAACGTCCGCCGGTCTGGTGCCGGAGGATGTATTTTTTTGAAATGTTTTCGACCCGGATGGCGGCACTCATGATTTCAAATGATGTCCGCAAATGTTTCCTCGGTCGCCCGGAAATAGCGCAGGCCGAAAACCACGAGCAAGGTTGTCACCAGCAGCGAGACCCAGACGCTGTTCCAGTCGAGCGACAGCGGCGCGCCACCAATCGCCCAGCGGAAGCCGTTGATCACGCCCACCATCGGGTTGAACGGATACAACGCATAGATGACCGGACCGAAAACGCCATCGCCCATTTTGCGGAGAATTTCCTCCCGGCTGTAACCGACCGGCGACAGGAAAAATCCGAATTGCACGATGAACGGGATTACATAACGGAAGTCGCGGTATTTCACGTTCAGCGCGGAGAGCCAGAAACCCACGCCCAGCGCGGCGAACAGCGCGAGCGCCGTGAATAGCGGCAGCGTGACCAACCGCCAGTTGGGAGCCACCTGATACCACACCATCAACCCCGCCAGAATCACCAGCGAAAGGAGCAGGTCCGCCAAACTAACAATGACCGCGCTGGCCGGAACAATCAGGCGCGGAAAGTAAATTTTGCTCAACATGTTTGCGTTGGTGATGAGGCTGTTGCTGGCCTCACTCATGGCGGTCGCAAAAAATTGCCATGGCAGGGTTGCGGCGCAGACAAAAACCGGAAAGGGGATGCCTTCCGAATCCATTTTGGCCAGCTTGCCGAATAAAAAGGTGAAAATGCCAATCGTCAACACCGGACGAATCAACGCCCACAGCACGCCAATGGTCGTCTGCTTGTAACGCACCAGAATATCACGCCACGACAGGAAGAAAAATAATTCACGATACCGCCAGAGATCGGACCAATAGGCGCTTTCGGCGTGTTCGGCTTCGATGACGAGTCGGCTCATGCTTAAGCAGCCATTTTATCCTGATTCCAACAGCCATCAAGCCGAATGAGGAAGCGTTGCACCGATTTAACATTTGATTCCACTGCCGCCGGAAAGAGGGGAAATGGGGTGGCCAACGGGACTCGAACCCGCAATACGAGTCCGCCATTGAAATCTGTGTATTTATTGGTATTTTCGATACAATCAAACACCCTTGACATGGTCAAATGTGGTAACTATTGTGGTGACATGGCTAGCGTCAAAAGACATCCTCGGTCACCTTTCTGGATGGCCTGCTTTTCCCTTCCAGACGGGCGCCGGACCAATCGCAGCACCGGCACGTCCGACAAGAAGGAAGCTCAACGCATCGCGAATCAGTTTGAGGACGCATCCACCCAGGGACAAGCCAAAAAAATGACTGAATCCCGGGCCCGAAAAACCATCGCCGATATATTTGCGCTGTCCAATCAGGAAGTTTTGCCCAGCTCCAACATCAAAGAGTTTTTTGAATCCTGGCTGAAACGTAAATTGCTTGAGGCTGGTGAAAACACTCACTCCCGATACAAGACCGTCGTTGATCAGCTCACCAAGTATTTGGGAAATCGCGCCGCTTTGGACATCACCCACCTCAATGCAAAAGAGATTTCCGGCTTTCGCGAAGATATCAGCAAGCGGGTTTCTCCCGGCACTGTAAACATCAGTCTGAAGATTTTGCGATCCGCTCTCAATCAGGCCAAGCGTGACGGACTCACCGACGTAAACGAAGCCGAACGGGTGACGTTGCTAAAAATCAGAAAACGACCCGGACGCAAGGCATTTACCGAACTCCAACTTAAGCGCATCTTGAAGGTGGCCAACGATGAATGGAGGGGGATGATTCTTTTTGGAATCTACACCGGCCTTCGCTTGGGGGACATCGCCTCTTTGACTTGGCGCAATATCGACTTGATCCAAAATGAAATCTCGCTGACCACCACAAAAACCGGGCGCGAACAAGTTTTACCTCTGGCCAAGCCGCTGGTCAGGCTTCTTGAAAAAATTCCCGCCGGAGACGACCCTGAGGCACCGCTTTTCCAGTCGGCATTTGACAGTAAGCAGAAGAATCAGAACACCAGCATGATTTCAAAACAATTTCACAAAATTCTGGTGGCAGCCAAACTTGCAGATAAACGGACACATCAGAAGAGAGGCGAAGGAAGATCCGCGACACGCGCACCAAGTGTCTTGAGTTTTCATTCTCTCCGTCACACGGCGACAAGCATGCTCAAGAACGCAGGTGTCAGCGATAGCGTGACGATGGACATCATTGGCCATGAGTCGGCGGCGGTGAGCAAGAATTACACCCACATCGACAATGAAACAAAACGCAAAGCGCTGGACAAGTTGCCTGACATTACAGAATGATAGCGAACTTGTTCATGGGCTACACGCATCTGAACGTCAACGCCCCAAGGATTCCATCAGCAAACTGCCGGATATGACGAAATAAATATGGAACCATCTAAAAGTTTTCCAGTTTTGCTGGCTCGGTTA
Source organism: uncultured Verrucomicrobia subdivision 3 bacterium (assembly GCA_903861445.1). Classification (GTDB taxonomy): domain Bacteria; phylum Verrucomicrobiota; class Verrucomicrobiia; order Limisphaerales; family UBA11358; genus UBA11358. The sequence continues at coordinate 6,966 of CAIOUK010000120.1, read as the reverse complement.
AAAATGCGATTTGAGGAAAATCCGAATCGTAAGCTCTGGCTCGTTGGAATCTTGCTCTGTCGACCCGCGTTAAAGTTGGCCCAGGAAGAAATCATTCCATCACTGTCATACTTCCACCGGGAGTCGGGAAAGAACATTGATTTCTTTTTTGCAGGATTTGACGATAATCCCGCAAAGAATGCCGAGGGTGTTTCCGTTAAGACTGGGATTACGTCCCGCCCCGAATGGCATTTTGATGTGGATGAATTCACCCGATTCGCAGGGGATATCCATGACAAGACAAACAAACGCTACAGATATACGGGAGGCTGTGATTTGATTTTGGTAAATTGCCTCTATTCAAAAAGCGGCGAGGTTTGGCTCGACTTTGACAACTCAGCTTTGGCACCGCTTGAAGTTCTCCGGAACCAAGGCCGCTTGCCGGACACATCCCACTTTTTTAAAAGCATTTTTGATTATTGCAGAGCGGCGAACACCGGCGATCCAGCCTGGGGATTTGGTGTTGATGCCGAACCTGGTAGCTCATTGGCGGAGTTATGCGATAAGTTCCTTAACCAATCGAATAGGGTTGAGACCCTTGGAGCCACCAGAACAGCACCAATCCAAAAAAGCGATTTGAAAAAGTCGCAGATGAACCAACAGGAGGGGAAACTTCTAAAAGGTCCATTCCGATATGATTTACCAACCAGATCATTGATATTGCCATCGGGTATTAAACATTTCGTCGATATTCGTTATGCCGAAGTGTTAAACCGAATGTTTGCAAAGGACGACGGCTTTTATTCAGTTCGGAAAAGTTGTTTGGATTTTATGACGATAGCGGCCCTCTTTGAAATGGGGCGTTGGAAAGAGGATCATCGAAATTGGAGCGAGTCAAAATTACTACAGGAAGCACGAATCAATAAAAATTCGATTCGCGATAATGCCAAATCATTGGCTCAGGAATTTCGTCGCCAATTCTCAAGATGGCTGCGAGGTCTTGGAATTGATGCCGACAGTGTGATATCCGCAGATCGAAAAAACGACGGCTATAAGCTCGGCTCCGGCTGGAATACAGGACGGGCGGTAATTGGCGATTCAGAGGTTGGATTGTTCACAGCCGGGAGCAGGATAGAAAATAATCAGGATGAAACAGAGCATCCCGACGGGGACTCCGGCATGAAAGGCATAACTTCAGATGCTGGAGACTACAACCCGCAAGGATATTGATAAAATTACCACTGGGGTGAGCAGTTTGTGAGCGGAATATGAGCAGCTGCAAAAACAATTTGCGGTTGTGCCCAACAAGTTCGTGTATTGGCTCTTCGTTGATTGTTTTCTTTGTAAGCTCCTAACCTAAAATTACATTCATATTTTTAGGTGGCCCGTGTTTCATAGAGTGCCTTTTCATTTTTTGTGAGCAAGTCCATCCCCCGCAGCTTTGAGTTTCATGGGGTGTATGGAATTTCAAATTTCGAAAACAACGGTAAGCAAAGGCCTAATGGGATTTACTGCCGCCCCGGTCAGCATGGCTCCCGCCATTCTTCACAAACCTGAATTCATTCGCCTACCCAAGAGCCCTGCGCTCTGCCCGCATAGTGGGTTGAGCCGCTCTAAACTCAATGAGTTGGTCTTGCCGTGTATCGCCAACGACTTCCGTCCGCCAGTCCGATCAATTTCATTGCGTAAGCGTGGCCAGACGAAGGCCGTGCGCCTTGTGGTCTACGACTCTTTGATGGTCTACCTCCGTTCATTTCTGCAGGACCAAAATAATTACCGCCCTGAAAAGCCCGTCCAGTGGAATTTGTCGCAAAGCGACTCCTGAAAAGTCGCACCTATTACTTTGGGAAGCAGTGATGTTCCCGATTCAAGTTCTGAGTCACCGAGTCAGATCCGGTGCTTGAATAAACAGGGCAGTACGCCGCAGTCGCCCTTAACGCCAAAATGGCAAACGACAGCGCAATGATTCGGAAAGGGGTTTGGCACGGCTCGACCAGACCTTGTAGCAGAGCCGCTGTAGATACGCCGCAGACCAGTTAAAAGGCAGCGGGAACAAACAAAACATATGCTAATAAAAACGAAACAAGTAATAGTGCTCGACGAGGGCACCTTCAACGCAACAGTCAGCTCCGTAACCGCCAAGCCCAACGAAACCAAGCCGACGAAATACGTCCTTGGTTTCAAGGTCGAAGGCTACGACAAGGAAGTGTGCAAGGACAATCCGGTGTCATTCGCTGCCGGGGCCCCTCTCCGTTCAGACACGGAGACAATCCTCGATCGCAGCTTCACCACCGATGAAGCGAACGCTGGCATCGACTTGACGACTCTGGTCGGCAAGAAAGCGCAAATCGTGGTGTATCACAAAGCCGGCGCCGGCGGTCGTCCCAAACCCGCCGTCAGCGTAATCATGCCTGCAACTGAGGCGTAAGCAACCCGAGCCGCAGCCATCGAATAGGTGGCTGCGGTTCTTATTTTTATAATTATGAATAATTCAACCATTCCAAAACCGTTACCCATCCCGATTCCGTCTGTGCCCAAACCGCACGCGACGGTTGCTGGATCATTCATTGTCAAAACAAACGGCGTGCGCCTCCCCGAAATCGAAACGGCCAGTTCATTGCAGAAAAACCGTTCTAAAAAGCTAGCTGAAATCATCGAAGGCGTTGGCCATGCCGGCACCAAGATCGTTTTGGCCGGCGGCAGCAAAGTCGGCAAGACCTGGATTTTGATTGCTTGGTTGGTCGCGGTTGTCACTGGCACCTCGATATGGAAATTCAAAACCAAAAAAGGAAAGGGGCTTATAGTCAATTTTGAGATCCGCGCCGAGTTCATGGCGGACCGGATTGAAGTCATCCAGAAGCACGGAAATCACTCAGACCTCGGCGACTTGCACGTCTGGAATTTGCGCGGTGTGACAGTTGATTTTGAACAGTTGACTGAAGCCATTATTGAGCGTGCTCTGAAGGAAAACTACGCGCTGATCGTTTTGGATCCCATCTACAAAACAATGGTGGGCAGGTCGGAAAACTCGTCTAGCACCGTAGGTATTTTGTGCAAACAGATTGACCGGATTATCGAGGCTACAGGCGCGGCTGTTATTTTTGCCCACCACTACACCAAAGGTAATGCAGCCAAGAAAAGCCAGATTGATCGCATGAGTGGTAGTGGGGTGTTCGCTAGAGATGCGGACACAATCATCACACTCACCGAGCATGAGCAGAAGAATTGCTATGTAGTCGAGATGACGCTCCGCAATTTTCCGCCACAACCGCCGTTCGTCGTTGAGTGGCAATTCCCAGTAATGGTGGAACGCCCAGATCTTTCGCCAGCCGATTTCAAAACCGACGAGGTAAACGAGGGCGATAACTACGAACCTTTGCTCAGCCTGTTAGACGAAGCTCCGCTCACGACAGGCGAGTGGCTGGAAGCTGCTACAGAGATTGGATATTCCCGCGCCACGTTCTTTCGCGACAAGGGCTATTTAGTCGAGAAAGGTCTGGTTCAAATCAACGACGTAAAGTTTTGGAGCCGTAATCCGAGTGAGACTGAGACTGCGGCTACCAAATAAAACAAAGCATTAACGATAAGTCTCAAGTCTCAAAAACAAACATCAAGCAACAACAACAAACATATGAAGAATACAAAGAAACAAAACAGCAAGAATGCAGCACCTAAGCAACTGATAAAGAAACAACTACAAGCAAGGTTGAACCAGAAGTTTGAAATCCCCGGTTATTATATCACTCGCGACAGTTTGGAATCAATGGGGTTTGACACGGCAGACGTAGATGATGCCACGATGGAAGAACTTGCCAATCGCTTAGGAGACATAATGTACGGAGATGGTGATGATGCCACTCAAGTAGCCGAGGAGATCGGTATTCCAAAACATACGGCAAACCCGACGGCGTAAAAACAATCGGTGCTGGGTAAAACCTGGCACCGACCTTTAAACCAACAACAACAAACAAATTAAATATTATGAAGAATCAAATAATCAACCAAACAATACTCCCAACCTGCGACTCCTGTAACAAGACAGCCCAGTATGAGAGCGTCAAAACAGTCGAACCCGGCCCGTTTGCAATCTTATGGGAAGTGGGCGGCGACAAAGCTCTGGGTTTAATCAAGGTGGACCAACCCCAATGTCATTTGCAGTATTATTGCAAAGATCATGTTCCGAAACTAGAGCCACAAAAGATTATGTGGCGCAAAGATTACACGGGCGAGCAAGATCCCCAAAAGGTTGTTCAGGCCGACGCTATGATCAAGCAAGAATTGGATAGGGCTGCAAATACCGTTGGCGAAAAAAACGGTGCTATTTTGACCATCGAACACGGCTATGAGATTGGCAAGATGGGTATTGAACCTAAACATATACAGCCAATCGTTGAGGCTGTTAGCACAATATATGATAAAGCCGCTGTCATTATAACTGAAGACGGCAAGACACATTACAACATAGGATTTAATCCTGATTATATCGAGCCGGTCAGAAAAGCAATTATTGATATTGACGAACGGGTTTCAGTCGTGATGAGGGAACGCAACAACGACACGGAGCAGAAGTCGATGGAAACATTGGCGGAAAAAGAGCCTAACATCGCGGTTCTGAACGAGAGCGCATCTATTGTTGATCTGTTCAACGTATGCCCTGAGGCCATAACACCAATCTGGGATGCCATTTGGGATATGTGCCGACCAGTGAAAATCGCGATGCAGCACGGGGAAGAGGTGGTTAAAACCCAAGTGAATCCGCGTGACATGAAGCAAGTGATGGATGCAATCATTAAAATCTGCAGCCATTAAAATGGTCTATTTCAAAGGTCAATGTAGTTTTGTGTCGGTCATGCCTTCGCCTCATATCTGGGCATAGGCTAGCCGGCACCATGCAGAACAAGCAGAGACCACCTAGTTATTAGTTTGCAGGTGGGATCATTAAGTAGCTGGCAGTCACATTTGTTCAACTGCTGTGTAGAAATGTTCACTACCGCGTGGAAAACACAACAAAACTCAAAAAAGAGTGCGGATGAGCGTTGCGGCTGACAACGTATAAACATTCAATCAGCCACTTCCACTTCAAACCCGCTATCAGAAATGGTGGCGGGCTTTTTTTGTTCCTGCACGCCTCAAATTCAAATGCCGGCCGACTCCCCGCACTCGACAATCGGCCGATGAATTGCTACCCCATGCCGGAAATGACCCTGTGGCTAATCATTGGAAGCTTCTGCATAGCTTTTCTGTTCGCGCTGGGACTGAACTGGTTGGCGCTGATCCCTTGGCGGCGGAGCGTAGGCAAGCACTGGACGGAAAGGGCGAGACTACTGAACCCGGCAAGAACGTCGGCTAGGCTAAACAACTGGCTGATTCCCGCTAATCTCTCAATCATAAGCTCGATTCTCTGCCCCGATGTTAGTTTTCTTTTTGCCGCCATCCCGAGTTTTCTGGCTGCGCTGGTGGCTGGGTATTTCTTTAGCCGGGAAGTGGTGCCGGAAGTGAGTTTCAAATCATGGCTGCATTTAGTAGCCGCGTCTTTATTCCTGTTCTTTATTTGGTGGGCGGTGCTGATGTTCGCGATATTCAACATGCCATTGAATTTCAGCTGCTGGACTTGGTTGTCGGCCAGCGCGGTTCTGGCACTGATGCTAGCCTTCAACTTCGGCTTGGGTATAAAACTCTTGAGATGGTTCGGTCTGGTCCAACCCGCTTCTGAACGATTGAAGGCACTGGTTGAGGTGGTGTCGAATCAGATGAAGGTGACGGTCCGCGCTACCTGGATATTATCTACTCACCTCAGTAATGCCCTAGCTTTTCCCTTAACCCGCCAGCTCGTATTCACCGACAAGCTTCTTTCAACCTGCACGGATGACGAAATCAAAGCTGTGTGCGCCCATGAACTCGGTCACTTAAACGAGCCGCGTAAAGTTGTGCTTACCCGCGTTCTGGTTTCAATGGCGTTCTATCCTACCATATTTGCGCGGCCAATGTCTTCGCTAGGAGACTTGGGGACGCACGCATACTTTATTCTCATAATCGGAAGTTTGATTCTGTGGCTGATCGGCATTCGGGTCGCGCGTAGGATGGAATCCAGGGCAGACAAGATTGCGGCGGAGAACCAGGTCGATGCGGCGGTTTATGCGCGGGCTTTGGAGCGGCTTTACGAGACGAACCTCATGCCTGCCGTAATGCCTCGGCGCTCAGCTAAAATTCATCCAGACCTTTACGACCGGATGACGGCTGCTGGGGTGACTCCGGACTACCCGAAGCCAAAACCTGCGAAGGGGCAAAGCTGGACGAGCTATCTGATGTTCTACCTCGCTATCATCCTCGCGATTCTGACCTGCCTCGGCTAAATCGCGGTGCAGCACATTTCCAGCGCATAGATGGCTATTTGAAAATTGCGGTCACGGGCTCGGCGACAGGATTCCAGTAACTGATTTTCTTGATTCTCCTAGCCGGCGAAATGGCTAGCAGAGTCACGCAGTTGGTTTGAGCTGGGACGGCCGCCAACGTCTCCGCCGAGTCTATCAACACAATCCGATGGGGATACTTCCGGAACTTGGGAAACGCAAACCAGCGGGCCACGGCCGGCATGGTGTGAACGTCCATCAGATAAGCCGCGTTATGTTTCTCCAAGAAATCCAGCCCCTGTTCCGCTAGTTTTTGATTAGCTACCTTGGCGCTGTTCATTTCGGTAGCGACTAGCAGAAACTGGACGTTGGTAGTGAGTATAAAATCTTTCCCGAACTGGTCTTTCGATGCCATTGTTGGGAGCGCGTCACCCACAGCTAGTGATGCGGCATGCACAGGCAACCAGGATAGGCAGACGAACAGCGCGATTAGAATTTTCATCCACTCCAGAACTACGCTGGTGTGGCTTCGAATGCAAGAACAGCCTCACGCTTTGCTGCCAATCGTCCGCACAATATTTTCATTTTCAGGCTTGACGGTGTTAGTAGTAATTGTTATATTAGATGTAAGTTCAGT
>CAIOUK010000119.1 GCA_903861445.1 uncultured Verrucomicrobia subdivision 3 bacterium | reverse complement strand
GTGCCGAACACCGGCGCGGTGAAGGCGATTGATATTTTGTGCGACATCATGCAGCACGCGACGCTGCCGCCGGACGAACTCGCCAAGGAAATGGATGTCATCCGTCGCGAAATGGATATGTGTGACGACGATCCGGGCCGCCGCGCGAGCCGGCGGCTGTTCGAGACCGCTTACACGAAAAGTCCGTATCGCTACACGATCATCGGCTACCCGGACATTTTCAACGAGGTGAAGCCAGACGACATTCGCAATTACTACACGGAAAAATACGCGCCGAACAACGTCTTCTTCGTCGTCGCCGGTGATGTGAAAAATTCCGAGGTCGTCGCGCAAATCAAAACCGCTTACGCCAAAACTAAATCGCAGGCGATGCCGCCCGTCGTGCTGCCGCTGGAACCGAAGCAGACCGGCGAACGCACCATCATTGAAGAAGCGGCGGTGGAACTCGGCCATGTGCATTTTGCGTGGCACATCCCGGAGTTGCGTCATCCCGATGTCGTCGTGCTGGACGTGCTCGCGGTATTGCTCGGCAGCGGCCGCAGCTCACGGCTCTTCCAGCAAGTGCGCGAAAAACAAGGCGTGGTGCATCAGGTGGACGCGTGGACTTACAGCCCCGGCCTCCCGGGTTTATTCGGCATCAGCGCCGTCGTGGACGGCGACCAATTTGAAGCCGCAAACAAGGCCATTCTGGCCGAGATTGAAAAAATAAAATCCCTCTCTATTTCGTCCGACGAGTTGCAGAAAGCGATGAAACAATTTATTTCTGCCACGCTCTCCTCGCGCAAGACGATGGAAGGTCAGGCGCAAAATCTCGGCGGCAACTGGCTCGCCGCAAATGACCTGAATTTTTCCGAGCGTTATCTCGCCGCCGTAAAAAAGGTGACGACGGCGGATGTGCAGCGCGTCACCCGGCTATATCTCACGTCGGAAAATCGCACGCTCTACGCGCTATTGCCCGAAGGCACCGCGCCCAAACTCAAGGCGAACGTCGAAAAAAATGCCGACCATCCCATCCAAAAAATCGAGCTGCCCAACGGCCTGAAATTGCTCGTGAAGGAAGATCATCGTCTGCCGTTCGTGGAATTTCGCGCCATGTTCCAAGGCGGCGTGCTGGCGGAAAATGAAGCGAACAACGGCATCACCTCATTGCTGGCCAAACTGCTCATCAAAGGCACCACGACGCGCAATGCGGTGCAGATTGCCACGGAAATTGAAAGTGTCGGTGGCCACATAGACAGTTACGGTGGCAACAACAGTTTCGGCATCAACGCTGAGGTGTTGAGTGAGGATTTTGGCACCGGCCTCAATTTGCTCGCGGACGTGATTTTGAATCCGGTTTTTCCCGCCGAGGAACTGGAGCGCGAAAAGGAAATCCAGCTTGCGGGCATCCGTTCCCATAAGGATGAATTGCTCAAGAGCGCCAGTCTCGCCATGCGCCGCGCCTTGTTTGGCAACACCGGCTACGGCTTGGACTCGCTCGGCACGGAGGTATCGGTTGCCCAGGTAGCCGTCGCCGCCTTGAAAGAATTTCATCAAAGATTGACCGTGCCGAAGAACTGCGTGCTGGCGATTTTTGGCGACATAAACAGTGGTGAAGTCAAAGCGGCCGTGACACAGGCATTTGCCAAGTGGGGCGGAACGCCGAGCCTGCGTTCGGCCAGTTCGGCTGAAAACATTTCCCAACCCGCCGTGCCGGAAGCCCGCGCTCCCAAGCGCGTCGAAGAAATCCGTGATAAAAAACAAGCCGTCCTCGTCATCGGTTTTCCCGGCACGACGATAGGCGACGACGACCGATACGCACTGGATCTCCTGCAGGAATGTTGCAGCGACCTTGGCTCGCGTTTGTTTTTGCGCATCCGCGAACAGCTTGGCCTGGCGTATTATGTCGGCGCGCAGAATTTTACCGGACTCGTGCCCGGCTACTTCGCCTTCTACACCGGCACCGAACCGACCAAGGCCGCGCAGGTTGAAACCGAGTTGCTCAAGGAAGCCGAACTGCTGCGCACCGAAGGCTTGACCACCGAGGAATTAAAGCGCGCCAAGGCAAAAATCATCGGCGGCAAAAAAATCGCCCGCGCTGACCTCGGCAATCTCGCCTCCACGAGCGCGCTCGACGAACTTTACGGTCTGGGCTACCAGCGCAGCGAACAGGACGACGCCAAATACGCGGCGGTGACGCTGGAACAAATCAAAGCCGCCGCGAACAAATATCTGAAGCCGAACGCGTTCGTGGTTTCCATTGTGAAGCCGGATAATTAAGTTACTTCTGAAATGCGAAAATTCGCTGTCATCCTACTTGTTTGGTTTGGCCTGTTGTTTCAGGCGTTTTGCGCCGAGGCGGAATACAAGCTGGTGCTGGTGTCCACCACGACCAACTCTGTCCGCGTGCGCCTGCCGCTGACGGATGTGACCGGCAAGGTGCGCGTGAAGGAAAAGGCGGCGGACGGCTTCGGCATTCCCGTCGCGCCCAGCAAAACCGTGCTCGGCAAAAAGCATTATCTCGAATGGCAGATTGGCTACGACACGCCCGACGCCAAGGACATCACGGTCGTTCCCGAAATCAAGTTCACGCGCAAGGGCGAGACGAAATACGGCCACGAACTTTCCAAAATTATTTTTGAAGCGGTGCGGCTGGGATTGCTTTCGACAAATGAATTGGTGCGCGAGGTAGCGTTGTTGAAAAAGAATGCCACAGGCACCTTTGAAGAAAGTCGAGCGGTGGAAGTGGAAGTTTCCACGAACACCACGGCGGATGGATTTCAAAGCACCGTGCAAAAACTGCCGCAATTCACCAAAACCACGCCATACGGTTCAGTGCAAATCCAGCTAAAACAAAAACAGCGCGCCGTCGGTTATCAGGCGATGATTTACGTTTGCCTGCCGATGACGGAAGTGCTCGCGCTGGACGGCTCGCCGCGCAAATCCGGCCCGGCGCAATCCAAGGAAACCGTGTTTTACGATTTCAACCGCGACAACACCGCGTTCCTGATGGACATCGTCCACGCCTTCGGCATCGCCTCCCAGCAGCACAACGAAGATATCCGAAAAATTCTAGGGAAGATTTTGGAAGCCGCAGCAAAACCTTGATGCGGTAGGGCAAAGCTGCCGCTTTGCCCATTCTAAAATTTGATTCACGAAGGCGGAGCCGCAGCTCCGCCCAAAGTTAGTTGTTCTTCCGCCGCCAGCCCGCGATAAACATGCCGTTGCCAGTCAAATCATCAGGCCACACGGTCACCTGCGAAGCTTTCTCAACGGTGCGCTCCTGAAACTTGATGGAGTCCCAAATCAACGGCTCAAACTCCGTCGCGAACTTGGAATTGAAATCCGCCACCACTTCCGTCGTCTCCGCGCGCGTCAACGTGCAGACGGAGAAGATTAATTTGCCGCCCGGCTTCACACTCGGCGCGACGTTTGTGAGCAGCTTCTTCTGGATCTCCGAAAGTTCGCGCACATCGTTCGGCTCCGTCGTCCAGCGCGCCTGCGGATTGCGCTGCCACGTTCCGATGCCGCTGCACGGCGCATCCACGAGCACGCCGTCGAATTTCGTTTTCGTCGGCAGCTTCGCGCCGCCGTCCCAATGCGCCGACCGATAATTAAAAACTTTTGCCCGCCCGGCTCGGCGTTTCAGTTTGGTCAAACGCCATTCCGCGCGGTCGCTGGCCCAGAGCATTCCCTTGTTCTGCATCAAGTTGGACAGGTGCAAGGTTTTTCCGCCTTCACCGGCGCAAGTATCCCACCACGTCTCGCCCGGCTGCGGCGCGCAGAGCATCCCGACGGCCTGCGAAGCGATGTCCTGAATCTCAAATTCGCCCGCGTGAAATTCCGGCGTCTTGAACAAATCTTCCTCGCCGCGATACAAAATCGCCTCCGGCAGCAACGGGCTGACATCCGCCGCGAATAAAGTTTTCGCCAACGCGTCGCCGGTTCCACCTTTGGCGCGCAGCCACAATTTCGGTTCGCGCTGCAAGGAGAGCAGCCATTCATCGGTGACATCCATTTCCGCCGCCGTCCACGCGGGCACAGCATTGGCGCGGAGTTCGACAAATGGGACGATGGAATTATCTGCCTGAAAACGCTGGTTCAAGCGGATGGCAAAACGCATCTTGGCTTCCACGCCGCGTTCGTCGCGCAGCCAGACGTGCCAGCGGTAATACAGAAAAACGGTCTTGGCGATCTCCGTCGCGTCGAAGGGCGCGAGGTCTTTGATCTGCTTGAGCACCTCGC
>CAIOUK010000118.1 GCA_903861445.1 uncultured Verrucomicrobia subdivision 3 bacterium | reverse complement strand
TTCGCGCGCTGCCGCGAGGAACTTTTTACCGCCGTGGTCGGCGACGTGATGGACGTGGTGGGCTACCAGCACCAATTCCTGCCGCCGCAAATCCAGCCGTTGCGCGACGACATGATCGTGCTCGGCCGCGCCATGCCCGTGCTCGAAGCCGATGACGCCGGTGGCGAAGGCCCGGGCCGCATTGGCGGCAACTTGAATCAGCCGTTCGGCCTGATGCTCAAGGCGCTCGACGACCTCAAGCAAAACGAAGTCTATGTCTGCACCGGCTCGTCGCCGACCTATGCGCTGTGGGGCGAATTGATGAGCACGGCGGCGCGCAATCGCGGCGCGGTCGGCGCGGTGGTGGACGGCTATTCGCGCGACACGCGGGGCATCCTGCAATTGAACTTTCCGGTGTTCTCCTATGGCCGCTACGCGCAGGATCAACGGCCGCGCGGCAAGGTGATTGATTTGCGCTGCCGCATCAAACTCGGCGAGGTGAGCATCGCGCCCGGCGACATTATTTTTGGCGACATGGACGGCGTGTGCGTGGTGCCGCGCGCGATTGAAAAGGAAGTCATCGAGGCCGCGTGGCAGAAGGCGCACGGCGAAAAGCGCGTGTTCGAGGCCATCAAAGGCGGCATGGGCGCACAGGCCGCGTGGGACAAATTCGGCATCATGTGACGCATGAGCCTCCGCGCGGAACTCATCTACGACGCCAAGGCGGAACTGGCCGAAGGGCCGGTCTGGCACGACGGCGGGCTGTGGTGGGTGAATATCAACGTCGGCACGCTCAACCGGCTCGATGTCCGCACCGGCTTGAATACCAGCCGCGCAACTGACGATTTCCTCGGCGTGGCCGTGCCGGATGAACAAGGCGGCTGGCTCATCGCGCGTCGGAATGAAGTTTCACGGTTGGATTGGCAATCGGGCAAAATCACACCGCTGGCAAAACTGGCGAATCCCGATTCGCGCCTGCGGTTCAACGACGGCAAATGCGATCCGCGCGGGCGTTTTTTTGCCGGCACGATGCACCGGGATTGCGCGCCGGAACTCGCCGCATTTTACCGGTTGGCCGACGGCAAACTGGAAGCGTTGTTCGGCGGCGTCACGGTTTCCAACGGCCTCGATTGGTCGCCGGACGGCACGCGGATGTATTACACGGACACGCTGACAGGGCGCGTGGATGTTTTTGATTATGATCTCGCGACCGGCACGCCGAGCGGGCGGCGTCCGCTCGTGAAATTGTCTTCAGAGCAAGGCTGGCCGGACGGTTTGTGCTGCGACACGAACGGAAACATCTGGCTCGCGCTCTGGGACGGCGGCGCGGTGGAGTGTTTCGATGGTCGCACCGGCAAATCGCTGGAGCGGATTCCCATTCCGGCGCGACGCGTTTCCTCATGCTGCTTCGGCGGCGAAAAATTTGACCAGCTCTTCATCACCACCGCGTGGGAGGATTACGACAAAGCCGCGCGCGAGGCCGAGCCGCTGGCCGGCGGAATTTTTGCGGTTAAACCCGGCGTGCGCGGCCAGTCGCCGACGCTGGCGAAGATTTAATTTTGCCAACTTTTACCGACGCGAAACATCACCTATGAAAATTTTCCGTATCCAAAGATTTCTCATCGTCGCGCTGACGAGCCTTCTGGCGGCAGCGTGCTTGGCCGCGCCCACGCCACAAATCACGCAGACGGGAAGCGTGGTGACATTGCAAAACGACCGTGTGCGGCTGGAGTTCGATCTGGCGCACGGCACTTACCAGATTTTTAATCAAGGCGACACCCACCCTGCCCTTTCCCAGGTGCGGTTGAAAATCAATGACTGGTCTTCGGACGCCGTCGGTGTCGAGCGGACGTGGAAACAGCGTTCGGTGAAGGATACGAACGGCAAGGGGCTGGCGCTCGACCTGAGCTTCAAATCTCCGAGCGCGCCGGAACTGCAATTTTCCTTTGCGCTTTACGAGGGGCAGGATTTTTTCAGCGCGAGCGGCGGCCTCGTGAATTCCACCAAGGAGATTGTTCGCATCAAAGACATCCATGTGCTAGCCGATGGCGTCGTTTATGACGGCGTGGACAAGACAAAAGATTTCGCGATGGTGGACGGCTTCAGCGGCGGCGAGCCGGTGGAACACGGCCCGCGTTCCTATTCGCCGCTGACCCGCGCCAATGGCTTGCAATCCCGCAATAACATTCTGCTGACATTCTCCGACGCGCAACAGCGCCGTGTGCTGGTGCTGGGCGGGCTGACGTATCACGACTTTGAAAAGTTCGCCACCATCGCGCAAAAACGGCGGATCGAACTGGAACTGGGCAAAGACCAAAAGAGCAGCCTGCTGTGCTATCTCAATTTGCCCGCGACGAAGCTGGATGCCAGCGCCGGTGGTGAAACGCTCGCCCTGACCAAGGGCAGCAAGGCGCGCGTCTGGCAGGATCATGAATTTCGCTGCGAAGAGACGGCGACTTCCGTGATGGAACCCGGAAAAATTATTGTCGAGGCGCGCCAACTCAAAGCAGACCAGCCTTACACAGTGGGGTTTTCATGGTGGGAGGGATTGCGGCAGGGCAAGTTTCCGGATCTCGCGCAATCCATCTTTGTGGAGTTTGAGCAGGACGGCGTGACCAAAAAATTGCCGTTGCTGGAGAACCGCATTTTGCCCCGCTTCGACACGCGGAAAAAACAGGATGTGGAGGAATTTGAATTGCCGTTGCCCGCCGAGGCGATTCGCGCGGGCAATCTCCGCATCGTCGTGGCAAAAGGAACGACCAGCCTGACCGCCGCCAAATTGCCGGCGGATGCCAATGTTTATTTGAGCGAAATCTGGCTGCGCGACGGACGCTGCGAACCGCTGTTGCCGGCCAAGCCCACCACCCTGAAGGATTGTCCGCAGCCGCGACGTAAATTCACGGCGCAATTGTTCGCCGCCGACCCGGTCGGCAAGCGCGTTGACCCCGGTCAGCGTTACGTCGCGGTGGATCAGTTTTACCTTGATGTAACGGGCAGCGATCCGTTCGGCGCACTGGAAAATTACGGCCAACGCGTGCGGCAAGCGCAGGAAATCGAGTTATCCATGTATGATTTCCCGACCGTCTGCATGTGGTATGCCGCCGACAAGGAATACGGTAAAAACAACAGCGACAGCCCGGCGGACAACACCTCGACGGGCGCGGTGGACGAGATGAAACGCATCGCCGCCAGCGGCTTTTTGAAATTCAGCCGCGCAGCGGTCCGGCTCGTGCCTGATTCCTATATGCCGAACAACCAACAAGGTTGGTGGGACGACAAGCACTGGCAGCGTCCGGACACGGATTGCGAACTCACGAAGAATGGTCGCTATGTGGTGCCGTATGAGACGACCAAAAAATGGGCCGGTGCCGTCACCGAGTTGGGTGGCATCCCGTTGACCTATTTTCAAACCGGGTTCCGCTCGGAAGATTACGCCAAAGAATTTCCAGGCCACATGCTCTTCAACAAACAGTTTGCCTGGAAAAAAGGCTCCGTGCCAACCAACAGCGATGTTTTCACCGACTGGCACAAGGCCTGGCAACGCAACGGCCTGCTCTGGGGTTACGACTATACCGATCCGGGGTTTGTGGCGCACATGCGTGACGTTTTTGCCAATCTCAAGGCCGGTGGCGTCCGCGGTTTGATGTTCGATTATCCTGAAAACGGCCGCGCCACGGCGGGCGGCATGGAAGATGATTATTCCACGATGGCCGCAGCCTACCGGAAAATTTACGAGCTGGCGCACGACGGCCTTGGGCCGAATTCCTATGTTCACGAACGCAACATGGAGTTCGGCTCGGACGTGACCATCGGCGCGATTGCCTCCATGCGCACCGAAAACGACACGGATGAAATGGATGGCACGACGGTGACCCGATGCGGTCTGCGCTGGTATAAAAACCGCGTGCTGCTGAACCAGGACACCGACTCCAAAAATCTCGCGCGGGCGCAGAAAAATCCCGACGAAGTGCGGGCGATTCTCACCATGATGTATGTGGTTTCGGGCCGGTTGCTGCTGGCGAACAGCTTTTCGCAATTCACGCCACAAACCCTGCATGATTTGACCCGCGTATTTCCGTTTCACGCCGCGCCCAAGAGCGCACGGCCCGTGGACGCCTTCGTGTCTGACCGGCCGGCGGTCTATGACTTTGAAGTGAACCCGCAATGGCACCAGGTGACATTTTTCAACGCCAACAAATCCGCGCCGAAGCGCGTGGGCATAAATCTTTCTGGCGAGCCGTTCACCGGCGCGCTGGGATTGAAGCCTGACCGTGAATATTACTGCTTCGACTTCTGGAATCACCTGCTTATCGGTAAACTCAAGGGCAACGCCCGGCTGGAACAGTCGCTGCGCAACGGCGAAGTCCGGATGATTTCCGTGCGTGAAGCGCTGCGCCATCCGCAGGTGCTCTCCACCGACCGCCATGTCATGCAAGGTTATCTCGACTTGTTGCGCGAAGAGTGGAGCGACAAGCGCCAGACGTTGACCGGCGTCAGCAAGATTATCGGCGACGATCCCTACACTGTCACACTCGCCTTGAACGGCTTTTCGCTGAAGGAAATCAAGTGCAAGGACAGCAAGGTCAAAGCGCAATTGTCCGCACCGAAGGATGGTCTTGTCGAGTTCACGCTCACCGGCCCGAAAAATGCGACCGTTGAATGGACCGCTTCCTTCGGTCAGCAATAAATCTCAATTCCAACTCACTACTCAACCAACATGAAAATCACTGAAGTCAAAGTCTGGCTCGTCGAGGGCGTCAAATACAACTGGACCATGCTCAAGGTCATCACCGACACCGGCCACACCGGCGTCGGCGAGGCGACCAACTGGCCGGGCAGCCCCATCATCGAAGCCGCCGCACGGCACGTTGGCGAGCGCGTCATCGGCCTCGACCCGATGCGCACGGATTTTATCTGGCAGAAACTTTACCGCGACCTGAACTGGATCGGGCCATTCGGTGCCTCGATGTGCGCGATCAGCGGACTCGACATGGCGCTGCTCGATTTGAAGGGCAAGGTGTTGGGCGTGCCGTGTTACGAACTGCTCGGCGGTGCCTTCCGCAAAGAAATTCAGCTGTATGCGAACTACTGGTTCACCGGCGGCGGCCATGCGGCGGCGGATTACGCGCGGCAGGCGAAGCGCGTGAAAGAACTGGGCTTCACCGGCTTGAAATTCGATCCGTTCGCGCACACGAATTATCTCTACGGCGAAGATTTGCACACCAACCTCACGCTCACGCCAGCGCAACAGGACACCGCGTTCGCCGTGACCAAGTCAGTGCGCGAAGCAATCGGGCCGGAGTTCGACATGATGATCGAGACACACGCGATGCTAAACTTCGAGGTCGCCGTGAAGATGGCCGAGCGCCTCGCGCCGCTGGGTGTGACCTGGTATGAAGAACCCGCCGGCCCAGAAAGCGCGCAGACGCTTCGCGCCTTCCGCGAACGGCTGCCTAGCCGCGTGCCGATTTGCGTGGGCGAACGGCATTACACGCGCCACGGTTTCCGGCCTATTTTGGAAAATCACATCTGCGACGTCATCATGCCGGACATCACCCGCTGCGGCGGGCCGTCGGAAATGAAACGGATCGCGACGATGGCCGAGGCCTACGGCGTGCTCATTGCGCCGCACAATCCCAACGGCCCGTTGAGCACGCTCGCCAGCGCACACGTCTGCGCGAGCATCCCCAACTTCTTCCGCTGTGAATTCATGGTCAACGATGTGCCATGGCGCGACGAAGTCCTGACGCATCCGCTGGACGTAAAGAATGGTTTCCTTAAACTCTCTGACCGCCCGGGTTTGGGCGTGGATTTGGTGGAAACGGAATTGGCGAAACATCCGGGCATCCGCGAACTCAAAGCGAAGCAAAACTTTTACGTCTGAACTTTATGCCGCTCGAAATCAATCTGGCCGGCAAACGCGCCCTGGTCACCGGCGTCAGCAGTGGCATCGGTGCCGCGATTGCCCGCACACTGGCCCAGGCGGGCTGCGATATCGTCGGCTGCGGCAGCCGACCGGCGGATGATGCCGGCGCGCGCACGTTTGTGGAGGCAGTGAAATCGCACGGCCGGAAGGCGCATTATTTTTCCGTGAACCTTGCGACAGAAGCCGGCCCGGCAAAGTTTGTGGAATTCGCCGCGCAAAAACTTGGCGGACTGGACATCGTGATTTCCAACGCGGGCCGAAATATTTTCAAGGGCGCGAAGGATTGCACCGAGGCCGATTGGGCCGAATGCATGAACCTCGACCTCGCCTCGCACTGGCGCATCGCGCGCGCTGCGCGGCCGCATCTCGAAAAATCCAGCCACGGCGTCGTCATCATCATCGGTTCAAACCATGCGTGGGGCACGATTCCCGGCTGCTTTCCTTACAACGTCGCCAAGGCAGGATTGCTCGGTTTGGTGCAGTCGCTCGCCATCGAATGGGGACCGCGCATCCGCAGCGTCGGCATCGCGCCGGGCTTCATTGACACGGCGGGCAACGACACTTGGTTCAATTCATTTCCCGACCCGGCGGCGGAACGGGCACGAACGGAAAAACTGCATCCGGTTGGCCGGCTGGGCTCGGTCGGAGAAATCGGCGCGTTGTGCGCGTTTCTGGCGAGCGAACACGGTGGATTCATTTCCGGCACGACGCTACTCGTGGACGGCGGACGTAGCGCGCTGATGCAGGATAGTTAATAAATATTTTACAAAACACCTATGCAACCCATCCAACTTCAGTGGATTGATTACACCATCCTCATCGCCTACGTCGCCTTTGTCATCGGCATCGGCTGGACGCTGTCGCGTTACATGAAAACGTCGGCGGATTTCCTCACTTCGGCGCGCTCAATTCCGACGTGGGTCACCGGGCTGGCCTTTATTTCGGCCAATCTCGGCGCGCTTGAACTCGTCGGCATGGCGGCCAGCGGCGCGAAATACGGCATGGCGACCTGTTTTTTTTATTGGGCGGGTGCGATTCCGGCAATGGTTTTTCTCGCCGTGTTCATGATGCCGTTTTACTACGGCTCCAAGGCGCGTTCCGTTCCCGAATACCTTAAGATGCGCTTTGACGAACGTGTCCGCGCGTTGAACTCCGTAGCCTTTGCGGTGATGACGATTTTTGCGTCGGGCATCTCGATGAACGCGCTGGCAAAGCTGCTGGCCAATTTGCTGCCGTGGCAATTCAACGTGAATTTCGGACTGGTTCATCTCGGCAGTTACGATGTGTATCTCTGGATTTGCTCCGGCGTGGTGCTGCTCTACGTTTTGAAAGGCGGTCTGACCTCGGCGATTTACACGGAAGTGCTGCAGTTTTTCATGATCGTCCTCGGCTTCGCGCCGGTGGTTTATCTCGGACTAAAAGATGTCGGCGGCTGGGGCAAAATGACGGATGCGCTCCACCATGTTTCTACGGAAAACGGTTTCAAAGAAAACGCCTGGTCGAGCGCCTGGCAGCCACTGCTCGGTGGCGCCACTCAAAATCCGATGGGCGTGGATATTTTCGCGATGCTGTTCGGCCTGTGCTTCGTGCTGGGCTTCGGTTACTGGTGCACCAATTTTCTCGTTGTCCAGCGCGCAATGGCGGCGAGGAATATGACCGCCGCGCGCAACACGCCGCTCGTTGCCGCCGTGCCGAAAATGTTTTTTCCGTTTCTGGTCATCGTGCCGGGCATGATCGCCATCGCGCTGACCTCGATGCCGGACAAAGGTTATCGCGTGCCGCCGCCGATAGTCGCGCAGGCAAATTACGACCAGGCTGTGGCCGCCGTGAAAGCGGCGGATGCGGCGAATCCGACAGCCGGAGTGGCGGCAGTCAGCGACGCGCTCGGTAAAAAAGTGAACGCTGAAAAAATCGCCTCACTTGTCAAGGCCAACGCGGCCGGCAAACTGACGGACATGGAAATCCAAACCGGTCTCTACAACAGCATTTCCGAATATGACTACGACGGCGTGATTCTTTCGCTCGTCAAAAAATATTGTCCCGCCGGTTTGCTCGGTCTCGCGCTGACGGCGTTGCTGGCGTCGTTCATGTCCGGTATGGCGGGCAATGTCACCGCCTTCAACACCGTTTTCACTTACGATTTGTATCAGGCGTATTTTGCGAAGAACAAAAGCGATGCGCATTATTTTTGGATGGGCAAGGTCATCACCGTTGTCGGCATTGTCTTGAGCATCGGCGCGGCATATTTTGCCGCGCAATACAACAATGCCATGGACATCATCCAGCTCGTGTTCGGGTTCGTGAATGCACCACTGTTCGCGACGTTCCTGCTCGGCATGTTTTGGAAACGCACGACGGCCACCGGCGCGTTCCTCGGCCTGTTCGGCGGCATCGGCTGCTCGGCTTTGTTTCACGCGCTGACGATTTCGAAAGGGAATCTGCCGGGCGTGAAAGGTGGTTACTTGAGCGTCGCGCAGACTTTCCCCAGCGACATGGCACAGAATTTCTGGCTGGCGGCGTTTGCATTTATCGCCTGCTTTACGCTCACGCTGGTGATTTCGCTAGCGACCGCGCGAACGAAATCCGACGAGGATTTGAAAGGCCTCGTCTATTCGTTAACCCCGAAAATCAACGCCGACCATTTGCCATTCTACCAACAACCCGGCGTGATTGGCATCGCGCTGCTGATTTGTTGCGTGATTTTGAACTGGATTTTCTGGTGACCTGAACCTTTTGTAACTGGAGGCCGCAAACTCATAAACGGAAATGTAAATTCGGTCAGGCCTGTTGTTTTTGTGCCAGGCGTCGGGCGAACAGACTGAGTCCGGCCAGAACCAATGCCGTAAACGCCATAATTAGCAAACGGATATTCCATGAAGCAACCGCTTCCGTGCGCGCCTGTAGTCCGATGTTCAAGTCCGCCCAAGTGTCCACCACGACGGCGCGTTTGAAGGTGAGCAGCCGACCCTGTTCGGGAATGCTCGCGCGAATCACGGCGGGACTGGCCACCGCCGCGTCCTGCTGTTTGATGAGCTGTTCGGCGAGCTTGGTCAGCGCGCCGTTGTCGTCGGCGCTGTTGTATCCGAAAATCTGCTGCGCGTCCTGCTGGGTGTAATTCGCGACCTTGTTGTTTCGCAATTCATTCAATTTGCCGCTGATGCCGCCGTTCGCGCCGTTCACGGCGGCCTGCCGCACATTCAAACCCACCAATGCCTGCTGCAGCTTGAGGTTGTTGAGTTGCACGCGCGCGTCCTCGTTGAACGCCTCGTCGTGCTGGGACAAGCCGTAGGCGGACTCGAACGCGCGCCGCGCCTGCTGCGGGTCGCCGTTTTGCAGCGCGGAATTGCCGAGCGAAAGCATCTGCTCGGCCGCCTTCGTTTTTTGCTGCCGCAAACTGGATTCGTTCTGCAAATAACTTTGCAGATCCAGCGCGCCACCGTTGGCCACGACTTCCGACTGCTGCAACTGCAGCGCGCCCGCCCATTTTTTCACCGTCCACTTGTCGTTCAAGAAGACGCGCCACGTCAGGTTCTCCAGCGGCAGGTCAAATTTCGGCGCGAGCAAATCCAAATCCAGCGCACTGGTGCCGGCCTGACCGACGGTGCTGCTGTAAAAAATCTCCACCGGCACCGGCTGGTCGCCGCGCGACTGCTGTTCCAGCGGAATCAAAATCTGGTCCGCCTCGCGCCACGGCCACACGCCGTTCTGGTTGACAAAGGCGAACCAGAAATTTGCGCTCGTCGGCAGCGTGAGATGCAACAGGCGTTTGTCACCCGGCAAAATCTCCAGCCGC
>CAIOUK010000117.1 GCA_903861445.1 uncultured Verrucomicrobia subdivision 3 bacterium | reverse complement strand
TGGTCTAGCGGTTAGGACACCTCCCTTTCACGGAGGTAGCCCGGGTTCGATTCCCGGTAGGGTCGCCATTAATTTCTCCTCAAGCTAATTTTTTCCGCAATCATTTACTGCCGATTCGCTCCCTGCGTGGCGGCGACGAGTTCGCCGAGAAGTTGAGAGTTTTTCGGAATGAGCGTGATGGCGGCCTGACTATCCACGATGTTTTGCGTCTCGATGGTCTGGAACAGCGCGTCCAACACTTCCTTGTCCTTGGAAATTTCCTGCAAGGCCGCGCCCACAATATTAGGGCGCATGGCGGCCGCTTTGGCAAACTCGATGGCGGCCTGTCGCTCTGCCGTGCTGGTGATGATGCTCACCTGGTTCGCGCCGGCCTGTTTGATGGCGGCGGTCACCTGCCGCAGACGGTTCACAACTTTTTCCTCAATCTGCTTGATCATGTTGTCGTCGCGGAAATGCACTTTGCGGATATAGACGGAGCCGAGGTTGTAACCCCATTCGCTGGATTTGGGCGTGACTTCTTCGCGCACGGTCTGGCTCATGGTGTGGCGGTCTTGCAACATTTTGTCGAGCGGCAGATTGCTCAGGCAACGGACGGTGGAGTTGCTGACGTTGGCGGCGAGCGAACCGCGCGGGTCGGCATTCTTGAACAAATAATTGGTGGCGTCACTGATGTTCATTTCATACCAGATGCCGATGCCCATCGGTGCGCCTTCCTCGGAATTGACCGGCTGACTGCGGAGATACGTCTGGTCGAGGCGCAAATCGAGTTCATAGCATTTGCCAAGGATGTTCACGATGAACGCGCGCGGGCCGAGGGTGCCAAGCAGGAAATGCAGACCGGGTTCGTTCAGCACGGTCAGCACCTTGCCGAATAGCATATACACTTTGCAATGCCCTTCGTTGACGATGGTGTAGACGCCGAATAGCCGCGTGACGGCGAGCAGCACGGGCACAAGAATAGAGCAACCGATGATGGTGGCAATGAATGCGATTAGGAAATTCATGATTTGGCCTCCAAAATAACGGATTTGAATTTGGAATAGAGCGAGAGGCGGACGTTGCGGATGTAGGATTGCAACGCGCCGTCGCCGGATTTTTTCAGATTGAGCAACTGCGCGTTCAACTGGCGTAACGGCTCGACCTCGGCCTGCGCCTTGAGCGTCTCGATTTCGACGGCGCGCTTGGACTGTTCAATTTTCTGGTCGGCGGTGGCCTGTGCGAGACTGATGTCGGAAGAAACCTGATTATGCGCAGTGTTGATGGCCGCGAGTGCCGACTCAACTTCCGGTGGCGGGTCAATCTCCGTTATCAGCGACGCATCGAGCACAATACCATAGCGCGCCTCGGATGACGCACATTCGCGGTCCATGTGTTCATTCAGATCGCGCAGATTTTTACGAAGGTCGTTGATAGAAATGCCGGTGACCACAAGCGCCTCGGGGTCGGGATTTTTTGGCGCTTCGAAGTTGGCGATGCGTTCACGCAGGACGGAAACAAAATAGCCGATGACGTGACTGACGGGATGTTTCACACCGAAGAGATACGCGTAAAGATTCCGCTCCGAGGCGCGGTAACGGATCTGGCCGGAGAGACCGGTGTTTAATTGATCCTTCGTCACGGCCTCGAGCACTTGACCGTTTTGATTGGCATCAGGTTCGTCCGGATCGAACGCCATGCTCAAGGTCTGCGTAGCGACGGAAACTTTATAGACCTTTTCCCACGGCCATTTGAAATACGGTCCGCCCGGCGGGATGACGCGCACCTGCGGATAAATATAGCGCGTCTTTTCATCTTCATTCAGCGCCTCGGCGATGGGATCGCTCAACGTCGTCATGTCCGGCACGCGGTCGGCGCGGCCGAAAATGGTTTTGACGGCGCGTTCGTTTTGATTGACGGTGTAAAGCCCGCCGGCAAGGTAACGCAACAGAAACCAGACGATGAAGCCCAAGACAATACCCAGAAAGATTCCACTCATAAGATAAATAGGTTATTTACCCGCCCTTGATAACCGCGCAAAAAAATTAAACAAGCAAAAAGCCGTTCCACAAATCCACTTTGTTTGGAATCAGGCTGGCTGTTGACGTGGTAATTTTACACGCTGAATTTATAGACAATGGTGTTGTGGTAAATCTGACTCGGCTGAAGTTCCACGGCTGGA
This sequence comes from uncultured Verrucomicrobia subdivision 3 bacterium, assembly GCA_903861445.1. GTDB lineage: Bacteria > Verrucomicrobiota > Verrucomicrobiia > Limisphaerales > UBA11358 > UBA11358. The sequence continues at coordinate 408 of CAIOUK010000117.1, read as the reverse complement.
AAATTTTCTTTGTTAGGTGAGTCGGGATAATGCTGCGGCTCCAGACAAAAACCCGTGCGACGCTGATAAACCTTGCCACTCTTGCCCGTCAGCGTGCCGTCGAGGAAATTGCCGGTGTAAAATTGCAGTCCTGGCTGGTCACTCCAAACTTCCAACACACGACCGCTGACTGGTTCTACGACCCGCGCCTGTAATCCAAGTTTGCCAAGCGGCTTTTTGATAACCCAGTTCTGGTCATAGCCGTGGCCGTATTGCAGCACCTTATCCGAATCATTGATGCGGGCACCAATCGCGGTTGGTCGGCGAAAATCAAATGGTGTGCCGGTGACGTCGGCCAAAGCGCCGGTCGGAATCAGACCGCTGTCCACCGGCGTAATCTGGTCGGCATTAATTTGCATCAGATGGCCG
>CAIOUK010000116.1 GCA_903861445.1 uncultured Verrucomicrobia subdivision 3 bacterium | reverse complement strand
TCACGCTATTCGGCGCGGGTTCTGGCGCGGCACTGGCAACCGTGGTTGGCGTGCTGGTGGAAGTGCCGGTTATGTTATCCGTCTGTAAAATCTGCAACCAATCACGTAGTTGGTATCAACAAAAACCAAACTAAATTATGCTCACGAACTCCAAACCCACCATCCTCATTCTCTGCACCGGCAATTCGTGCCGCAGCCACATCGGCGAAGGTTTTTTGCGCGCCGCGCTCGGCGATTCCGCCAATGTCCAGAGCGCCGGCTCGAAGCCCGCCGGCTACGTCCATCCGCTCGCGATCAAGGTGATGGCGGAAGTCGGCATTGATATTTCCAAGCATCGCTCGAAGCCGTTGACGGAATTTCTGGAACAGCCCGTCCACACCGTCATCACCGTCTGCGGCAATGCCGATCAAGCTTGTCCGATTTTTCCCGGCCAATTGAACCGGCATCATTGGCCGTTCTTCGATCCGGCGAAAGCCACCGGTAGCGAAGAGGAAATTCTCAAATGTTTCCACACCGTCCGCGACGAGATGCGCCGTGTGTTTGAAGCCTACGCTGCTGGTTTGCGCGACGGCTGCAGCGTAACGAAGTAACTTTCTTGCTCGCTCACAAAAAAACGGCGACTGGTTTTCCAGTCGCCGTTTTGAATTGAAGCCGAAGAATTAAATCCCTTTGGCCGTGATGTAATTCACGAGGTCAACCACGCGGTTGCTGTAACCCCATTCGTTGTCATACCAGCTCACGATCTTGAAGAAGCGTTTTTCGCCCTTCAGATTATTCTGCAACGTCGCGAGGCTGTCGTAGATGGAACTGCGGTTGTCGTGGATGAAGTCGGTGGAGACGAGTTCTTCTTCGGTCACGCCGAGAATACCTTTGAGATAGGTCGTGCTGGCTTTCTTCAGCGCGGCGTCAATCTCTTCGATGCTCGTGTCTTTCACGGTGCGGACGGTCAAATCAACGACCGAGACATCCGCCGTCGGAATGCGGAAAGACATACCCGTGAGCTTGCCCTTCGTGACCGGCAACACTTCGCCGACAGCTTTCGCCGCGCCAGTGGTGCTCGGAATAATGTTGATGCTCGCCGCACGGCCGCCGCGCCAGTCTTTCTTGGACGGGCCGTCCACGGTTTTCTGCGTGGCCGTCATCGCGTGAATCGTCGTCATCAAACCAGTTTCGATGCCGAAACCGTCCTTGATCAAAACGTGCACGAGCGGCGCGAGGCAGTTCGTGGTGCAGCTCGCGTTGGAAACGATGTGATGTTTCGCCGCTTCGTATTCGCCTTCGTTGACGCCCATGACGATGGTTTTGACCTCGCCTTTGCCGGGCGCGGAAATGATGACTTTCTTCGCACCAGCGGTAATGTGAGCCTTCGCCTTTTCGCTGTCAGTGAAGAGGCCGGTGGATTCGATGACGATGTCCACGCCGAGGGCCTTCCACGGCAAGGTCGCGAGGTCTTTCACCGCGCCAACGCATTTAATCTTGTGACCGTTGACCACGAGCACATCGGGTTCTTCCAGTGTGGCAACGCTTTTTTCCGTCGTCACGGCGTGCTTAAACTTGCCGTGGATGGAATCATACTTCATCTGGTAGGCGAAGTAATCCGCGTCGGTAGACACGTCCACGACCGCGACGACGTCAATTGATTTGCCCAGCAAGCCCTGATCACAGAGCGCCTGGAAGACCATCCGGCCGATGCGGCCGAATCCGTTGATTGCTACTTTTACTGCCATAAATGTTTATTAGTTTCTTTTGGTAAATGGTTCGCAAAACCGAGCGAGCATTTTAGCTGTGAAGCCGCCACCGTCAATTATGAATTCCTGAACAATCTTGCCAAAGCCTCGCCGGATTTTGTCGGTCACACCTACTTGGATGCCGCGATGCAGGGCTTGAGCTGCACATCAATCCGCATGATATGCTCCTGAAGCCAGTCGAGCATGAACTGATGCAATTCCTTCAAGACTTCGAGCCGAAAGCCGGCAGTCCGGCATTTTTTCTGGTATTTCTCGACGGCGGCCAAAAAATCCAGATGGGCGGTCTGATTTATTTGATGGGCGGGACAGCTAAATCTGTCCATGCATTCTTCTTCCAACTTGAAATGTTCTTTCGCGTAGGATTCTAGAAGATTAACGGTGGATAGAATAAATTCAATTTCTTGGCGGGTATAATTGGTTCGCGCCAGCAAACCTTCAAGCCGATTGACATTATCAAACAACACCTGATGTTGTTTATCCATCGCCTTGTGACCGGTAGAAAATTGTTCGCTCCAAACCAGCATAAATAACCTCCATTCAAGCTATCCGGCGGGCATCATAAACGCGAACCTAGACCCTGTCAAACGGCGGAATTTAGTGGCTCTCTGCCGCCAAAAAACGCTCGCAATCAATCGCCGCCGCGCAGCCCGCGCCCGCCGCCGTGATGGCCTGGCGATAAACGTGGTCGGCGCAATCGCCCGCGACAAACACGCCGGGAATGTTCGTCATCGTCCCCTGCCCTGGCACGACGAAACCGTTCTCGTCCAAGGTGATTTTACCCTTGAACAAATCTGTGTTCGGCACATGGCCGATGGCGATGAACACGCCCGCAACCGGCAAAATGTTTTCTTCGCCCGTCTTGAGATTTTTCAATTTCACACCGGTCACATTGTCCTGCTTCACGTCGAGAATCTCGGTGACGGCGGAATCCCAAATCGGTTTGATTTTCGGATTCGCCAGCGTGCGATCCGCCATGATTTTGGACGCGCGCAAACTGTCGCGGCGGTGAACCAGATAAACGATGGAGCCGAAGCGCGTGAGATATTGCGCCTCTTCGCACGCGGAATCACCGCCGCCGATCACGACGAGCGGCTGATTACGAAACGCCGGCAACGCGCCGTCGCACGTCGCGCAGTAAGTGACACCCTTGGTTTCCAATTCATGTTCGCCATGCACGCCGAGATGCTTGTGGCTCGCACCGGTGGCGATAATGACCGTTTCCGCCAAAACTTTTTCACCGTCCACGGTGAGTTGAAACGGTTTCTGCGAAAAATCCACGGACTCGACGACGCCAAAACTGGTCTTCGCGCCGAAACGTTCGGCCTGCTTCTGCATCCGCGTCATCAGTTCGTAACCGTCCACGCCTTCGGGAAAGCCGGGGAAATTTTCCACGATGCTCGTGGTGGTGAGCAAACCGCCGGGCTGCTTGCCGGTGAGCACCAGCGGCGCAAGTTGCGCGCGGGCGGTGTAAAGCGCGGCGGTCCAGCCCGCCGGGCCGGAACCAATGATGACAACTTTTTCCATAGGCCGCGAAAGTTAGTCTGCCTCGGCAAAAGTTGCAAGCCCGCGGCATTTGCATTTGCAGTCCGGCGGTTTTGAAGTTTTACTGGCGGCGATGAAATCATGGGTTTTTCTGCTGCTGGCCGGGCTATCGCTCAGCGTCAGCCGCGCACAGAATACCGGCGCGACGAATCTCTGGCGTATCAACCTGCAGGACAACGGCACGGAATCCTCCCCTGCCCTCGCGCCGGACGGCACGGTTTATGTGGGAACTTTTCGCGGCCGGCTGTTGGCGGCGGCACCCGACGGTCAGGTGAAATGGAAATTCAAGGCGGGGCGCGAAATCAAATCGTCACCGGCGGTCGCGCCGGACGGCACAATTTATTTCGGTGCCCGCGACGGAAAACTTTACGCGCTCACAGCGGCGGGAAAACTGAAATGGACATTCACGACCGGCGCGTGGGTGGATTCCTCGCCGGGATTGGCGGCCGACGGCACGGTTTATTTCGGCTCATGGGACAAAAACTTTTACGCCGTGAATCCGGATGGTTCACTCAAGTGGCAATTTGCCACCAGCAATGTCATTGACGCCTCGCCGGCCATGGCGGCGGATGGGACGATTTATTTTGGTTCGCACGACCAGAATTTTTACGCGCTCACGCCGACCGGAAAATTGAAATGGCAGTTTTCAACACGCGGGGAAATCCAAAGCTCGCCCGCCCTCGGCGCGAACGGCGAAGTCTACTTTACTTCCACCGATGGAAATTGCTACGCGCTGCGACCGGACGGCACGGAGCTTTGGCAGCTGCACACGGGCGCGTTCACGGCGGGTTCACCGGTGCTGGACGCAGCGGGCAATCTGTATCTGACGGCGAATCTGACGTGTTGCTCCATCAGCCCCGACGGCAAATTGCGCTGGCAATTCGACTCGGGAGCAAACTGCGATTCCACCCCCGTGGTCGGCCCGAATGGCACCATCTATTTTGCGTCGTCCGCCTGGCACATGATTTTGACCAGCGACCGCGAGGGGCGGCGGCTCTGGAGTTTCGATACAAAAAACGACATCGCCAATGCGCTGACAATGGATGGACACGGCGTAATTTACTTGGCGAACCATAATTTGCTCGCCATCCAAACTATCACGAAGTCAGCCGCCACAACAAAAAGCCCCTGGCCGATGTGGCGCGGCAACCCGCAGCACACGGGGCGCGCGACGAAATAATTCACGGCAACTTTTCGCGCCCGCCGTAGCCAGTGTCGAGGTCGTGCCAAAATTCCACTTTGTCCTCGTCGGCTTCCCAGCAGAGAAAAACTTCCTTGCCGCCGACAAGCGCCGGAAAATCCACCAGTCCGCGCGACAAATCCTTGATGAAAATTTCGCGCCGCTGAAATTCCGCCAAAACGCGCTGCATCCCGGCCAGTGCGCGAATCCAGTTGTTCACCGTCTCACCGCCCGTGTCCTGGCCTTCGGTGTTGAGGCCGCCCAGGCGCTGGTCATAACGCTCCACCTCCAGGCGCAGGCGGTTTAATTCCGCCAGCCATTCGCGCAATTGCGGCAGCAGCGCCTCGGCTTCATCCCGCGTGTAGTGTTTTTGAAAGCGATGTTTCACGGCAAAAAAGACCGTTCGCGATGGCTGCCGGGCAACCGCCGCGAACGGCTGTGAAATCACATGGCGCTGACAGATTACTTCTGCCAGGTGCGCTTCTTGTGACGATTCAAGCGCAGCTTCTTGCGCCGTTTGTGTTTGTTGATTTTTGCCTTACGGCGTTTTTTCAGTGATCCCATATAATTGGATGTCTTTTGAAATACTCAAAAAAACACCGCGTGCCAATCTAATTTTTTATCGGCGGCGTCCGGTTTTGAGCCGGCAAAATTGTGAATGTCCGCTCAAATAACGCCGTTGACCGCCGCCATCCCGACTTTGCAACCGAAACGCACGCGGCCGATTTTTTCCGCCAGCACAAATTTCACTTCTCCGTCGCTGACCTTTTTATCCAGCAACATGGCGGCAAACAGTTTTTTCCGCAGCGCGGAGCCTAACTTAATTTTCACCGGCAGACCGGCACGGACAAACAGTTGCTCGATCCGTTCCACTTCGCCCGCCGGCAGGCCAAGAATTTGTTGCGATAATTTTGCCGCTGCTACTTGGCCGATGGCAATCGCCTCGCCATGCAAAAACTTTCCGTAACCAGAGCTGTTCTCAATCGCGTGACCAATGGTGTGACCGAAATTTAAAATCGCGCGCACTCCGCTCTCGGTTTCATCCTGCCCGACGACTTCCGCTTTGATTTCACAACACCGGGCAATGACGGCCGCCAGTGAAGCGGTTTCACGCCGGAGAAGCTTCGGCAAATCACGCTCCAACCGCGCGAACAACGCCGCGTCGTAAATCACGCCGTATTTGATGACCTCGGCGAGACCGGAAACATATTCGCGGCGCGGCAAGGTTTTGAGCGTGTCAAGATCGCACAACACCAGTTGTGGCTGATAAAAAGCGCCGACCAGATTTTTGCCAGCCTTGAGATTCACGCCGGTCTTGCCGCCGACGGAGCTGTCCACCTGCGCGAGCAACGTCGTTGGCACTTGCACAAACGGGATGCCGCGCAGATACGTCGCCGCCACAAAGCCTGCCAGGTCGCCCACCACACCGCCGCCGAGCGCGACGATGAAAGATTTTCGCTCCAGCCGATGCTTTGCCAACTGGTCGCAACATTTTTCCACGACGGAAAGGCATTTGGATTTTTCCCCAGCGGGAACGGTGATAAGAACCGGCTGAAAGCCAGCCGCCGCAAGCGATTTCAACGCCGCCTTCGCATAATGTCTGCCGACATTGGAATCCGTGATGACCGCGCAGCGGCGGCCGAGCTTGAGCCGCGCGCAGTCTGCGCCCAACCGCGCCAGCAGTCCGCCGCCGACCTTGATGGAATAACTGCGTTGACCGAGCGGAACTTGAACGATGCGCATGGCGTAAGGATAGACAGCCGCCCGCGCGTGTCAAAAAAGGAAATCCAATTTCAAGCGGCGCGCAGCTTCAAAATCAAATCCTTGCTCTCCAGTGCGTCGCCGTTCGCCACGCAGATTTCGTCCACCACGCCATCCGCCGGCGCGTAAATCGTCGTCTGCATCTTCATGGCTTCAAGCGTGAGCAGTTTGTCGCCCTTCACGACCTTCGCGCCCACGCTCACCGCGAGCGCGGTGACGAGGCCGGGAATCGGCGCGCCGACTTCATTCTGCTTGGCGGCATCGGCTTTCACGCGCGCCTTCACCGTCGGTTTGGCGGAACGATCCACGACGGCGAGTTGGCGGGTCATGCCGTTCAATTCAAAATTCACCTGCCGTTTGCCCTCGGCATCCACGGCCCCGATATTTACCAGCCGGATGAACAACGTCTTGCCCGACTCGATCTCCACGGAAATTTCCTGCCCCGGTTTCATGCCGTAAAAGAAAGTCGGTGTCGGCAACGCGGAAAGATCGCCGAAATTATTTTCATTCTTCACGAACGCCGCGAAGACTTCGGGATACATGATGTGGCTGAACACATCGTCATTCGTGGCCTCACGCTTGAGCTTGGTCGAAAGCTCCTCGGCAATTTTCTTGAAATTCAGCGGCTTCAGCGATTCGCCCGGCCGGCCTTTCAGCGGCTTGCGGTCGCCAAGAATGACGTGCTGCAATTTTTTTGGCCAGCCGCCGAGCGGTTGACCGAGGCCGCCGCCAATCATGTCAATGACCGACTCGGGAAACGGCGTCGCGCCGGGATCAAGATTCAAGACGTCCGCCGGCTTGATGCCGCGCGTGACGAGAAACATCGTCATGTCGCCGACGACCTTGCTGCTCGGCGTGACCTTCACGATGTCGCCGAAAAGCTGGTTGACCTCCGCGTAGGTCCGCGCGATTTCCGGCCAGCGCTGCGCCAAGCCCATCGAGGCGGCCTGCTCTTTCAGGTTCGTGAACTGTCCGCCCGGCATCTCGTGCAAATAAACTTCCGCGCTGCCGGATTTTGGCGCGGTGTCGAACGGCGCGTAATAACCGCGCACCTGTTCCCAATAATCGGCAAACTCATTCAGCGCATCCAAATCGAGGCCGGTGTCGCGCTTGGTGAATTGCAGCGCGGCCACGATGGAATTCAGATTCGGCTGGCTCGTCGAGCCGCTCATCGAAGCAATCGCCAAATCGGCGATATCCACGCCGGCTTCCGCCGCCGACAAAACGCTTGCCGCCGAGATGCCACTGGTGTCGTGCGTGTGAAAATGAATCGGGATGCCAATTTCCTCCTTCAACGCTTTCACCAGCACGCTCGCCGCTGCCGGTTTGCACAGGCCGGCCATGTCTTTGATGGCGAGGATGTGCGCGCCCATCTTTTCCAATTCCTTCGCCAGCTTGACGTAATATTTCAGCGAGTATTTGTCGCGCGCCGGATCAAGGATGTTGCCGGTGTAACAGATCGCCGCCTCGCAAATGGCGTGCGTCTCCTGCACCGCGTCCATCGCGACGGTGAGGTTCGGCAGATAATTCAGCGAATCAAAAATGCGGAAGATGTCCATACCGCTCGCCGCCGCGTGTTTCACAAAACCGGCCACGGCATTGTCGGGATAATTGGAATAGCCCACCGCGTTCGAGCCGCGAAAGAGCATTTGAAAACAAATATTTGGAATGCTTGCGCGCAGATCGCGCAGCCGTTGCCACGGGTCTTCGTGCAAAAAGCGCATCGAGGTGTCGAACGTCGCCCCGCCCCACATCTCCATCGAAAACAGATTCGGCGTGCGCTGCGCCACGGCTTCCGCCACCGCCAGCATATCGTAGCCGCGCAATCGCGTGGCGAAGAGCGATTGATGGGCGTCGCGGAAAGTCGTGTCGGTGATGAGCAGCGGTTTTTGCTTGAGCGTCCACTCGGCGAACTTCTTCGCACCAAGTTCGAGGAGCAACTGGCGCGTGCCGTTGGGCGCTTGCAGCTTGCGTTCGTGTGCCGGAATGCGTGCAGCAACAAAATTTTCCTTCGGCACATAACCCTTCGCCTGCGGATTGCCGTTCACCGTCACATCACCGATGAAGGTCAGCAATTTCGTGGCGCGATCCCGTTTGACCTTGAGCTTGAAAAGTTCCGGCGTGGTGTCAATCAGCGTTGTCGAGGCCTGACCAGACTTAAAAGTTTCGTTGTGAATGACGTTTTCCAAAAACGGAATATTCGTCTTCACGCCGCGGATGCGGAACTCGCGCAGCGCACGATCCATGCGTTGCAACGCCGCATCAAACGTCTGCGCGCTGACCGTGAGTTTGACGAGCAGCGAATCGTAAAATGGCGTCACCACCGCGCCGCCGTAACCCATACCGCCGTCCAGCCGCACGCCAAAACCGCCGGCAGAGCGATACGTTAAAATTCTTCCGTAGTCCGGTTGAAATTTATTCTCCGGGTCTTCCGTCGTAATGCGGCATTGGACCGCGTAACCGTTGCGCGGAATGTCTTCCTGCGCCGGGATGCCAACTTCTTTTCCGTGCATCGGCTTGCCATCGGCGATCAAAATTTGCGAGCGCACGAGGTCGAGGCCGGTGATGACTTCCGTGACCGTGTGCTCCACCTGGATGCGTGGGTTCATCTCGATGAAGAACCATTCCTTCGTGTCCTGGTCGTAGAGAAACTCCACTGTGCCGGCATTGTCGTATTTGATTTCGCGACACAGCTTCACGGCGGCGGCGCACAGCTCCGCACGCACGTTTTTGTCCAATTCCACGCTGGGCGCGATCTCGATGACCTTCTGATGCCGGCGCTGCACCGAGCAATCGCGTTCGTGCAAATGAACCACCTTGCCGTGTTTGTCGCCGAGAATCTGCACCTCGATGTGTTTAGCGCGAGGAATGTAGCGTTCGAGAAACACCGCCGGATTGCCGAAGGCGCGACCCGCTTCGCCCTGTGCCTCGTCGAGCAAATCCGCGAGGTCGCCCGGCTTGTGAACCACGCGCATCCCGCGCCCGCCACCGCCGAACGCCGCTTTGATGATGAGCGGAAAGCCGATTTCCTTGGCGATCTTCAGCGCCTCGGCACGGTCTTCAATCGCGTCTTCCGTGCCCGGCAAGACCGGCACGTTGACCTTTTGCGCAAGCGCCCGCGCGGCGGTTTTGTCGCCCATGTTGCGGAGCAAATCCACGCGCGGGCCGACGAAAATGATTCCCGCCTCTTCGCAGGCTTTGGCAAACTCCGCGTTCTCCGACAAAAAACCGTAGCCGGGATGGATGAAGTCCACGCCCTTTTCCTTCGCCAGCGCGATGATGCTGGGAATGTCCAGATACGCGCCCACCGGCCCTTTGCCTTCGCCGACAACGTAGGCTTCGTCCGCTTTGAAACGGTGGATGGCGAGTCGGTCTTCCTGCGCATAAATCGCGACGGTGCGAAGGCCGAGTTCGGTGGCGGCGCGAAAAACGCGGATGGCGATTTCGCTGCGATTGGCGACAAGCAGTTTGCGTTGACGGATAGGTGCGGCGTTCAAACTCATAAATCAGGCGCAAATGAAAACCAAAATCAGCAGGCCAAGCAACAGGAGAATGAAGCCGGGGAGTTATTTTTTTGATTGCCGCAAGCGACTGCGCCCGCGCAACCGGGATTGTCCGGCCAAGGTTTGATTTTAATTTTAACGCACTTCGGAATGTATTAGCACCGGATTCGATTCATGGCCGGAGAACTGTGTCCGAAGTCGCGCGCTGCTCGGAATTTTGATCCACAGCGTCGGGCAATCCCGGCGCATTGGTCAGGTGCAATAAATCGCGGCGCAGATCGCGGAAAGGATAGAGCCGCCGGCGCGGATCTTTTTCCGGCTGGTAATTCGGATTAGGCGTGGGCAAATATCGCCGCTCCACGTTTTGATCCAGCCAGTTCATCAATTGCTGATATAGTTGCATGGCCAGTTCGGGTTTCGCGGCGGCGAGATCGTGGCGTTCGCCGATGTCTTGGGCGATGTCATACAATTCCAGCTTGCCCGCCCAGTTCCAGATCAACTTGTAATCGCCGTCGCGCACCGACGACGCGGGCGGCAGCGGCAAACCGGTTTCCGGGTCAATCAACGCGCAGTTGAAGGGATAGCTCCAGTAAATCGGTTTCACTTGATAACCGCCCTTGGCATTGGCGGGATTGGTCAGTAGCGGCAACAATGATTGGCCGTCAATTTTGTCCGTGGCCGGCACCGTGGAATCAGTCAACGCGGCGAACGTGGGCATGATGTCGGTGGCGGCGCACACCGGCACATCGCACCAGGCGTGGGGAAAATGTTTCGGCCAGCAAACCACAAATGGCACCCGCACGCCGCCCTCGTAAAGAAACGCCTTGCCGTCACGCAGGGGCGAATTAGAGGTCGGCCCCATCAATCCGCCATTGTCGGAGAGAAACACGATAACCGTGTTGTCGAGCTGGCCGGTATCTTTCAGCGCCTGCACCACGCGGCCGACGGAATCATCCAACGCCTTGACCATGCCAGCATAGATGGCGTTGGTCTGCCCGTTCCAGCCGCGCGTGGATTTGTTTTGAAAATGTTTGATGTCCGTCGGTCGCGCCTGCAACGGTTCGTGAACTTCGTAGTGACAGAAATAAAGCAGAAACGGTTTGCCCGGCATCTGGGCGTGCTGATGAATGTAATCCACCGCCAAATCCGTCAGTGCATCGGCCAGATAAGGAGAACTCGGTTCCGGCAAAGGATAAAAACCGTGGGCGCGCGGCTGATTGCGGATGTGCGACCAACCCGGCCAGCCTGTCCAAGCGCCGGGCGTCCAGTTGGAACGCCAGTGATAATGAACCGAAGCACCGCTGTCCAAATACGCCAGCACGTCTTTGAAACCTTGATCCTTGGGTTGATAGCCGACGACCCCCGCCGCGCCCAAATGCCATTTGCCGAGAAATGCCGAGTCGTAATTCGTCAGCACTTCCGGCAGACACAATTCATTCCAGCCCTGATCCATCGGCTGGCCGGAGGGCAAGCCCTGCAACACGCGACCGTTTTTCCAAGCTTGTTGCACTTTGATGTTGTCGTAGTGAATCGAATCGAGCGGATGATAACCCGGCGGCGGCATCAAGCCTTGGTTATAATAATTGGTGAGCGTTTCAAACCACGCCGTCGTCACGCCGATGCGGCTGGGATTTTTGCCGGTGAGAATCGCCGCCCGGCTGGGCGAACACAGTTGAAAAACATACGCCTGCGAAAAAGCGACGCCCTGGTCCACCAGCCGGTCAAGGTTCGGCGTTTCGTAATAGCAGGCGGAACGCTCCACGCCGCGCACCCTGGCGGCGTAGGCATTCACGTCCATGTAACCCAAATCATCCGCCAAAATAAAAACGATGTTTGGTTTTGCCGGCGCTGGCGTGCCAACAGCCGCCGCCGTCTCCGTTGCCGTGGCGGCGGTCAACCGATATACCCCGCCCAGCAAAACAATGAACGCCATGACCCGCAGAAAGTTTTTCATGTTGTAAAAGTTTATACTGCGGTCATTCCGGCGACTGGCAAGCCTGAAAAAATTGCCGGGATGAATAAATGAGTTCCGGACAATGGCCGGCGGGTTTTCGCGATGGAATTTGTGCCCCGACGGAAAACCATTACCCGGTTGCGCCCCGGCACCAACCGGCCGCAAAGCCTCATTGACACACAACCCAAACGGTAGGGCTGACCTGCTGGTCAGCCAGCCCGGCGGCACAGCAGCGCCGCCCTACCACCCAAGGCTTTGATGTTGTTATGATCTGCCATAGTCCATCTCGAATTTGAGCTGTTGGATTCGGTCTTGCGTTTCAGTTTTGAGAGGCATATTCGTTTTCATAGGCATGTTTGAGGCTAATGGTTTAACGATCACCACTACTTGTCGCCCGTTGTGACAACTTCTTTAACATACCTTCTTTCTACGTTAGGCAAAAAAATATGAGACTCGCGCTATTTACATTTTTGGCATTCACGACGGTTGCCGTTGCTAAGAACACCCCAACCAGTCAGACCGCACCGTCGCATGAAATCGACGATGAGGAGGAGGAGGTTGCAATGGAGGAGATCCTTCCAACCAGTCAGACCGCGGCCAAAGCCATAGATGTTAAATCCTACAAAACCAGCACGCTTTTTACCACGCCGTCCATTATCGCGAACGCTAATAGATTCAGGACTGCGGTTTATAACGGGAATGTTTATGTCGTTTACGCGTCACAGGGTGATGCAAGCGGTTTCAAAAGCCGAAGAATGATGGTCGCCAAAATTCCCCTCAATGGTTCGGGGGCGGTGACCCATACGCTAGTCGGAGGCACCGATCCCGCCGTGAGAGGCTACCACATATCCGGCAATAATCACAAGATTTGGGACGTTGCTGTTGATCGCGCCGGTTACATCCATGTGACTGGCGATATGCACACCCGCGACAAGATGGGCTATTGGCGTTCCGATAAGCCCGAGGATATCTCTTCTTTTACTGAAATAGAGTGGGAGGACAAGCCCCACGGCACTCCGCTGAGATGTCCCATTTCCCAAAACACCACGTTCCCGTTTTTTTGGAAAGATCGTAAGGGCCAGTTGTTTTGGAGTGCGATGCAGTCTTCATCATTCCTTCCGTTTTGTTCTTACGACGAAACTACGAAACTATGGACTCCGCTTGGCGGCCCCGGAGCCAAGGGGGGAAATATCCGTTTGGCATGGACATCGGGTGGAACACGAAACGTTTCTAACCCCAAAAGTAAATTCAGTTCCTCACATTTCACTCCGGTCTGGGACAGCAGCAACCGCCTGCACATGGTGATTGGGATGCTCGACACAACCTTTTGCGGCGCGCACCCGGTTCCCGTTGGGTCCCACATTCTCTACGCTTACTCCGATGACGGCGGCAAGACGGCGCACAGGGCGGATGGGACATTAATTCAATATCCGATCCGTGCCAGTTCGGGATCTAGCGCCAATCGAGGCGATATCATCCTTGAGGAGATGAAGGATGATCCTAAACATAACTGGCTTAATCCTGGCGCGAGTCTTAGCCTGGACAAAGATGATCGGCCTATGATTTCGGTCGAGAGCTATTCGACTGGCAAGCACTACTTTCGTCTGGAATCCGGGAAGTGGGTCGAGCATCCCGGCGGAAAAGGTCTCGAAGCCAGGTCACCCGATCCCAAACAAATTATTGATGCCCTTCATCTTCCCGTCATGAAACACGGATACGATAAGAATTACTTTCGCGATACGGGCGAGCTGGTTTGGGTCTCTGTCGAAGGCTCTCGCGACAAAGCCACCTACACCATCCACCGCACGGTATTCAACGGCGTGAAAAAGTGATCGGCGGCAACTTCGAGCCCACAAACTCCTCTCACGCCTCATCACGTCGTCACCAACATTTCATTACCCCACCCTTCCCCAACCGATGTGGAAAAGGAATTATTTTGTGACTGGCGCCGAATCCGCATATCCTTGCGCCATGCAAGCCGTTCTTGATTACCTGAAACAACACCAAGCCCGCTTCGTCGCCGAACTATGCGACTATCTGCGCTTCGCCAGCGTCTCGGCGCAGCCGCAGCACAAAAAAGATCTCCTCGCCTGCGGCCAATGGCTGGTGAAGCATTGCCGGCAAATCGGTCTCGACGCGCGCCTCTGCGAAACCGCCGGCCATCCCATCGTCATCGCCAAAACCCGCAAGGCAAAAGCGGCAAGCGGCAAGCGGCAAGCGGCAAAAAAACCGCATTACATGGTCTATGGCCATTATGACGTGCAGCCGCCGGAGCCACTGGAGCTCTGGACCACGCCGCCGTTTGAACCGCGCATTGCCGGACGCAATCTCTTCGCGCGCGGCAGCACGGACAACAAAGGCCAGAATTTTGCGCACCTGAAAGCAGTCGAAGCCTATCTGAAAACCGGCACGCCCCTGCCCTGCGATTTGACGTTCGTGCTGGAAGGTGAGGAAGAAGTCGGCAGCAAAAATCTTTCCGGATTCCTCAAAAAACACCGGCGGGAACTGGCGTGCGACGCCATCGTGGTTTCCGACACCGGCATGCCCGCCGCCAACTGCCCGGCGCTCACCTACGCGCTGCGCGGCATCATCGCGTTTGAAATCACGCTGCACGGGCCGGCGCGGGATTTGCACTCCGGCATCTTCGGCGGCGCGGTGGAAAATCCGGCGATGGCGATGGCGCATTTGCTGGCAAAGGTTCGCGACGAGAACGGCCGCATCAAAATCCCCGGCTTTTACGACGGCGTCGCCTCGTTGTCAAAATACGAGCGCGAGCAAATCAAACGCTATCCGCTATCCGACGCAGGCTTAAAGAAATTGCTCGGTGCACCGCAACTGTTCGGCGAAAAAGGTTTTACCACGACGGAACAACGCAGTTCCCGCCCGACGTTTGAAATCAACGGCCTGACGAGCGGTTATCAGGGCGAAGGCAGCAAGACGATTGTGCCGTCGTGGGCGCGGGCGAAAATCACCTGCCGCCTTGTGCCAAATCAAAAGCCGGAACACGTCCGTAAAATTGTCTGCGCGTGGCTCAAGAAAAATTGTCCGCCGACAGTCCGGCTGGAAATCGAGGCCGGCCACGGCGCGGAAGCGTATTTGGTTTCACCGAACGGCAAACCGGCGCAAGCGGCGTTGCGCGCGCTGGAAAAGGCGTTTGGCACGAAACCGGTGCTAATACGCGAAGGCGGTTCGATTCCGATTGTGAACGAATTCAAACAGGTGCTGGGCGCGGACACGTTGCTGCTGGGGCTGGGCTTACCGGACGACAACGCCCATTCGCCGAACGAGAAATTCAATCTGGATTGTTTCGAGAACGGCCAGCGCATGAGCGCGTTTCTGTGGCAGGAGCTGACGTAGAAAGCTGAATTAGCACGTCAGCATTTGGCGAAATTATTCCTGCGTATCATACAGGGCTTTGAGAACTGCCTGATAGACCGATCGCGGCTGGAACTGTTCGTCAAACAAGCGGGGCTTCTGCCCGACCAACCAATGTTCGTTGACCGCTTCTGAAAGACCCCAGAAATCAATGCGGTGCACGCCGGCTTCGCGGGCCGCCTTGACCATGCCATAAAAGCGTTCCGCCTGCAGCTTTTCATAGTCTTTCGGGAACGGATCTCCCTTTTTCCACGCGGTCCCCATGCTGACGTCCAATTCGGTGATATAGACTTCCAAGCCCAAGTCTTTGAAACGACAAATATTCTTTTTAACGCTGTCCCAATCGTAAGACCGGTTGACATTGAGATGGCCTTGAAAGCCCACCGCATCGACGCGGACACCGCTGTTGAGCAAGTGCTTAATCAACTGATAGAGAGCATCGCTCTTGCGGTTGACTTCTTCCACTCTGCTCTCGCGAATCTCCAACTTGCCGGAGGCCGTGGACGCATACTTCAACGCTTTCCGGAAAACAACGGGATGTTGCTCATTGATTTTGGCCGCTCCCTTCAAGCCGGACTGATCTGCTTCAAATCCCATCC
>CAIOUK010000115.1 GCA_903861445.1 uncultured Verrucomicrobia subdivision 3 bacterium | reverse complement strand
CTCAACCACCAGAACGCCTGCGGCACCACGACCTGCTTTTTCTTTTCGGTCGCATACCACTGGACAAAAAAACGCGAGAAGAAAACGGCGTTGCCCAGCCAGCCAACGATTTTCCAAACGCTCCAGCTGATGCCAAACAGTCGGCCATCATGCCAGACCAGATCCATGAGTGAATGCATGGCCAGATTAAGCCGCAGTCGGAGCGCGGCGGCAAATCATTTTGACAGACATTTGCAAGTCTGCTCCCATGCATATGTGAAAAGAAACAATCCGATGCAGAATTGTTCGTTGGCCGTTATCTTCAGCTTGATAGCAATTATTGTGCTTACCGTTCAATCAAGCAGCGCTGCTGAAGGTGAGTGGAGCTTCAACATAGTTGATAGCTGTTACGACGCAGTGGATTATTTTAATAGCAGCATTCATTTAGATTCGAAGGAGCGTCCACAAGTTGTTTTTCAACGCGATGCAAACCGTGGTTCCGGTTTGAGCTATGCTCGTCGTGAAGGAGATACTTGGAAGACACAAGCAATCGAGGACGATGGTTCGGTCTTTTCAATTCACTTTGCCCTCGATGGCAGTGATGTTCCACATATCCTTTACTCCATCTTCAACTGCCCCGCTGAAGGACTAAAATACGCTGCCGCAGATGGCATGAAGTGGGAAAAGGCCACAATTTACAGTAAGCCCAGCCCACCTAAAGAAGACATGCTGAAGCGCTTCGGATGTGATAGCTATTCGCTAGGCTTAATGGTGTCAGATTCAAACGATCTGGCCACAGATAAAAACGGAGGAGTGCATATTGTATATGCCGACCCTGAATCAGAAAAAGTCGTCTATGGTTATCGCCCCAAAGGAGCAAAAAACTGGACGTTGGAATCTCTTGAAAAAGTCGGAAATCACAAACTGACTTGTTCGCGAATCATGCCTTTAGTTCGCGTGAGCCCAACCGGTGAAATCTGGGTCATCTACAAAAGGTATACCGAAGAAAAGACAACAAACGGAGTTAGAACGGTGCGAATTGAGCTTCGTCTCGCGGTCAAAGTTGGAAGTGAATGGAAATACAGCACCATCACGGACAAGCTCGGATTCATCGACGGCGCGTCAAAAGTATTTTTTGGTAAAGCGGGCGAGTGTCTTGTGGCGTATTCTGTATGCTGCCAATCCCGTTTTAATGATCCTGCGACGACGTGGGTGCTGGTGCAGCTCAAAAATGGTCAGTGGGTGGAGCGTTATGAAGGTGAGTCACGCGAACAGCTTCTCACCGCAGCTTGGCTGGGTGAGCATTTCAATATACTGGTGACGCGTGTTCGGCCGGACAGGCCAGCCGACGGCACTGTGCTACAGGACAAACTTGTGTGTTTGGGTGCATCAGCTGACTGGAAATGGAAAGCCAAAGATTTGCTTCAATTGAAAAACAGACGAGTGCTGGCTGTAGACCTAAGCCAGACTGGCGATGTATATGCCCTGTTTTTCAGTTCGGGAAGTCCATCAACGCTTGAGTGTGGAATTCTAAAAGCATGGGCCGATTGGCTGAAAAGCAATTAAAATTTAATTTTAGTTTTTTCGGTTTTGAGATAAACCGTCTGGCTCGGGAAGGCGAACTCGATTTTTTCCGCATCAAACCGCGTTTTGATCTGTAAATTGATTTCCTGCATCTCGGCGAAATGCTGCTTCGCGTCCGTGCCGTTCCAGATGTGGACGACGAGGATGTTCAACGCCGAGTCCGCAAATTTGTTGAAGCTGATGACCAGCTCGCCGGTGCGCGGATTGGCGCGAAAAATTTCCTCCAGCAACACCGTGGCGCGTTTCACTTTTTCCGCCGGCGTATCGTAGGTCAGTCCGAGGTTCAATTCCGTCTTGATGGTCGGGCGGCGCGTGATGTTGGTGATGATGGCGTTGCCCATCAATTTATTGGGAATCATGACGTGATGCCCGTCGAGGTTGCGAACGGTGGTGCTGCGCAAGCCGATGGTTTCCACCATGCCTTCCACAGTCTCAACCTTGATGCGGTCGCCGATGTGAAACGGCTTGTCCAAAAAGATGGCCACCGCGCCGAACAGGTTCGCCACTGTGTCCTGCGCCGCGAGGCCGAGCGCGAGGCCACCAACGGACAGGCCGGCGAGCAGGCTGGTGATTTTGATTTCCAGATTGTCCGCCGTCAGCACCACCGCCGCCAGAATGGTCGCCGTCTTGGCGACCTTGCTGATGAACGGCAGCAATTGCGCGGCAAACGCCTTGTCCTGCGGCGAAACAATTTTCTCGTGCCAGACGCCGAGCAGCAAATCCACCACCTTCAGCACCACATACGTCACCGAGCCGGCAACAACGATGAGGAAGGCGCGGGAAATATAATTCTGCGCCCGCGCCGGCCATTCGAAAATGCCCAGCCCGATGTTCAGCAGAATCACGAACGTCACCACCTTCACCGGCCCGCGCAGTAATTTCAAAAGTAGGCCGCCATCTTTGGCTTCCGTCTTCGCGGTCAGCCGTTTGAGCCAGAGATTGACGATGCCATCCAGCAGCCACGCCGCGCAAAACGCCAGCGCGATGTAGATGAGCGAGGCGAGATATTTCCACAACGGCTGCTCCAGCACCGCCTGGTCGCGGAGAAAATCAATCTGGTCCAGCCCGAACGTCAGCGCGTGTTCCGGCAGTTTGATTTTCAGAAATCCCGCCTGATTGGTGGCGGTCAGCGTGCTGACGGGCGCATTGGTGTCCTGCGCGCCGGCCCAAACCGTCCAGCAGGCGACGACAAACAAGGCCGCCAGACCCAGCCGATAAAACCATGCAAATCTCCAGTTCATATACGGAAAATTAGACGAAAGAAACCGCGTGTTGACAAGTTTTCCCCAACTCCCAATCTCAGCCGCCCGCGACAATCTTGACGATTTCCAGCTTGTCTCCAGCCTGAACCTGCCGCCGGGAAAATTCCGACGGCGCGACCGCCTCGCCGTTATGCTCCACCACCACGCTGCGTGGCAAAAGATTTTGCGCGACGAGAAAGACTTCAATCGTGCAAGGCAGTTTGGCCTCGACCGGCTTGCCGTTGGCGATGACCGTGGACAATTTCACGCCGACACCTTACCAAATCCGCCGCGTCCGCCGATGAATTTTTTCTGCGGCTCCGCGCGGTAGGCTCATTCCGCAACTAATTTCCATTGCCTTAAAAATCGGTTTTGCCAGATTGTCAGGATGAAATTTTCGTTTGTCCTTCGCTTGGCCGCGCTGGCCGCCCTCATTTTCTCCACGAATCTCCGCGCCGCCGACAACAGCACCGACACCGCCGCTTCGCCGCGCGAACATCTTTCGCTCGACGCGCAGTGGAAATTTCATCTCGGCGACAACTGGCCGAATGCTTTGGATTTGGTAAAGGCCTGCGAAAGCGGCGGCCCGGCGTCGGAAAAGTTCGACGACAAGGCGTGGCGCACGGTGGATTTGCCGCATGACTGGGTCATCGAGCTGCCCTTCGATAAGACGGCGGACAAGGCGCATGGCTACAAACCGGTCGGGCCGAAATTTCCCACGAATAGCATCGGCTGGTATCGTCGGACGTTTGAAGTGCCGAAGAGCGATGAAGGCAAGCGCCTCTGGCTGACGTTCGACGGCGTGTTCCGCGACGCGACGGTTTGGGTGAACGGCTGGATTGTCCGGCACCACGAAGGCGGCTACTACCCGTTCCGCGAAGACATCACGGATATCCTGCACTACGGCGGCACGAATTTGATCACGGTGAAGGTGGACGCGAGCAAGTTCGAGGGCTGGTTTTACGAGGGCGCAGGCATTTACCGCCATGTGTGGCTGGACAAAACCGCGCCGGTGGCCATCGCGCCGGACGGAATTGCGGTGTGGATTGAATTCAATAACAACAGTCCAAGTGGTTCAGCTATGGTTTATACGTCCACTGAACTGCTAAATGAAACAACAAATGGATATAGGCGCACTCTCATAACTAGGTCTGTCAATAACGAAGCTGTTTTGAAATATGCTATCGTTGACCCACGCGGCAAAACCAATTTCTTAGAAAACAACATTCCCTCACAAACGGTAGCCCATCTTTCGGGTAAAAACGCAGAGGTTTTTGCTTTAATTGAAATTAATTCACCGATTCTTTGGTCTCCCGAAAATCCGAATCTCTACAAACTCATCACGACCGTTTCCGTGGACGGCAAAGTCACTGACCGCAAAGAAACCGAGTTTGGCATCCGCACGTTCGCCTTCGACAAGGACAAAGGCTTTTTGCTGAACGGCAAGCCATATCCGCTTTACGGTGCTTGCAACCATCAGGATCACGCTGGTGTCGGCGCGGCGTTGCCGGATGCGCTGCAATATTTTCGCGTGAAGAAGTTGAAGGAATTCGGCTGCAATGCCTATCGCACCTCGCACAATCCGCCCACGCCGGAATTGCTCGAGGCCTGTGACCGACTCGGCATGTTGGTCATGGACGAAAACCGTTTGCTCGGCAGCGATTCGGAAAATCTCCGCAAATGGGAAGACCTCATCCGCCGTGATCGCAACCACGCCAGCGTCGCCATCTGGAGCCTTTGCAACGAGGAATACGCGGTAGAGCGCCGCGTCGATGGCGGGCGCGTCGGGCTGACGATGCAGCGGCTCGTGAAGCAGTTGGATCCCACGCGGCCGGTTACCGCCGCCGAGGATGTGGCCAATGAATACAAGGGTTTGATGAGCGCGCTGGAAGTGCGCGGCTGGAATTATCGCATCGGCGGCATGGACGCTTATCACGCCGAACATCCCGACCAGCCGAACGTCGGCAGCGAGCAGGCCAGCACCCTCTGCACCCGCGGCATCTACACGAAAGACAAGGAACACGGCTATGTCAGCGCCTACGACGAAAACGCGCCGAAATGGGCCAACACCACCGAGTATTGGTGGAGCTTCTTCGCCGTCCGTCCGTGGCTCTCCGGCGGTTTCATCTGGACCGGTTTTGATTATCGCGGCGAGCCGACGCCCTACGCCTGGCCGTGCATCAACTCGCATTTCGGCGTGCTGGACACCTGCGGTTTCCGCAAGGACAACGCCTGGTATTATGAATCGTGGTGGACGACGAACACCGTGCTGCATCTGTTGCCGCACTGGAACTGGGCGGGCAAGGAAGGTCAGGAAATCCGCGTGGATGCCTTGAGCAATTGCAAGGCCGTGGAACTTTTCCTGAACGGCGCGTCGCTGGGCAAGCAGACGATGAAACCGAATTCCAAGCTGACGTGGAAAGTGAAATACGCGTCGGGAACGCTGAGCGCGAAAGGGTTTGATGCCAGCGATAAAGTCATCAAGGAAACCTCCGTGGAAACGACCGGCGAACCGGCGGCCGTCCAACTGGTGCCAGACCGTTCCACGATCAATGCCGACGGCGCAGACTTGAGCATCATCACCGTTGCCGTGGCCGATGCCAAAGGTCGCATCGTGCCGACGGCGGGAAATAAAATCAGTTTTGCCATTGAAGGCGCAGGGAAAATTCTTGGCGTCGGCAATGGCGATCCGAGCTGCCACGAACCGGACACGATTTACGCGGTTGGCGCGACGAACTGGTCGCGCAGCGTATTCAACGGGCTGGCGCAGATAATCGTGCAGTCCACGAAAGCCGCCGGCGAAATTAAATTGACGGCGACGGCGGATGGTTTGACGCCTACGACAGTCGCCATCGCCACGCAGTCCGGCAACGGTCGGCCGAGTTTGCCCTGAGATAAATTTGAACTTGTTTGCGGGACGGGGTTGGCGAAAATCTTCGGATGCCAAAACTGCCCCGCAATTTTTTTGCCGCGCTCGCGGCGTTTTCCATTTTTCAATCCAGCCACGCGGCGGACGCGACGTCGCCGCTGACGCTGTGGTATCAACAACCCGCCAAGACTTGGACGGAGGCGTTGCCCATCGGCAACGGTCGGCTGGGCGCGATGGTTTTTGGCGGCATTGCCAACGAGCAGATTCAGTTCAACGAAAGCACGCTCTGGACCGGCCAGCCACATGAATATCAGCATGACGGCGCGGTGAAGTTTTTGCCGCAGATGCGCGAGTTGCTCAACGCCGGCCGCGCGCTGGACCGCGAAGCGGATGCTTTAGAGAAGGCTGGTAATAAAGCCGGGGCCGCGGCAAAACACCGGGCCGCCAACGCGAAACAGCGAGAAGCCGAGGGCATTGGCAGCAAGGAATTCATGAGCGTGCCGCTGCATCAGACCAAGTATCAGCCATTTGGTGATCTGCGAATTTCATTTCCGTCGCAGTCGGAAGTCACCGCGTATCGGCGCGATCTCGATCTGGACTCCGCCGTTGCCCATGTCAGCTATCAGGCCGGCGATACGACCTTCATGCGTGAGTGTTTCGCGACTTTTCCGGATCGGGTCATTGTCTGGCGGATGTCGGCGGACAAACCCGGCCGCGTCAGCTTCACCGCCAAAATGACCAGCCCGCATAAGTCAGCGAAAACGGCCTTGCGCCGTGGCGACCAGCTCGCTCTGTCCGGCCAGGTTGAGGATGGCGGAGAAAAATTTGAAGCGCGCCTGAAAGTCATTGCGACCGGCGGAAAAGTCACGTTCAGCGACGGTGCCATCACGGTGGAAAGTGCCGATGCTGCGACGCTCGTGCTTGCGGCGGCGACGAGTTTCAAAAATTACACCGACATGAGCGCTGATCCAGCGGCGCGCTGCGAGGCGACGCTTGCGGGGGTTGCCAAAAAAGATTTCGCCGCGTTACTTCAGGCGCATGTTGCGGATCATCAGGCGTTGTTCCGGCGCGTGTCGCTTGACCTTGGCAAAACGGACGCGGCGAAATTACCGACGGATCAGCGGCTCAGGAACTTTGCCGGCGGCGACGATTTGGATTTTGCCGCGCTGGCGTTTCAATATGGCCGTTATCTGCTCATCGCTAGCAGCCGGACCGGCGGCCAGCCCGCGAATTTGCAGGGCATCTGGAATGATTCGATCAAGCCGCCGTGGGACAGCAAATGGACGGTGAACATCAACACGGAAATGAATTACTGGCCCGCCGAGGTTGCGAACCTTTCCGAATGCACCGCGCCGCTCTTCGACATGATTGCCGACTGCGCCGTGACCGGTGCAAAAACCGCGCAGGCGCATTACGGCGCGCGCGGTTGGGTGCTGCACCACAATACCGACATTTGGCGCGGCACGGCGCCGATCAATGCCAGCAACCACGGCATCTGGGTCAGCGGCGGCGCGTGGCTCTGCCAGCATTTGTGGGAACATTATCTCTTCACCGGCGACCAGCAATTTCTCGCGGAGCGCGCGTATCCGCTCCTGCACGATGCGGCGTTGTTCTTCACCGATTATCTCACGCGCGACCCGATCACCGGCAGACTGATCAGCGGCCCGTCCAATTCGCCGGAAGAAGGCGGCCTCGTGATGGGGCCGACGATGGATCATGAAATCATCCGCGCGCTGTTTGCCAACACGGCGGCAGCGGCCAGAATTCTTGGACGCGATAAAGACTTTGCCGCGCAGATCGACCAAATGCGGGAGGAAATTGTGCCGCAGCAAATCGGCCAATACGGTCAGCTTCAGGAATGGGTCGAGGACAAAGATGACCCCAAGAATCATCACCGCCATGTCTCGCATATGTGGGCCGTTTATCCCGGCAACGAAATCACGCCGGCGCAGACGAACCTATTCGCCGCCGCGCGGCAGTCGCTGCTTTATCGCGGCGACGAGGCGACCGGCTGGAGTATGGGCTGGAAAATCAATCTCTGGGCGCGCTTCCTCGACGGCGACCACGCCAACACGATGCTGAAGCTGCTGCTCAAGCCGCTCAACGACCGCGGCCACATGGGTGGCGGCGGCATGTATCCAAATCTGTTCGACGCGCATCCGCCGTTCCAGATTGACGGCAACTTTGGCGCGGCTTCCGGCATCGCGGAAATGCTGCTGCAAAGCCAGAACGGCGAAATCCAGCTCCTGCCCGCGCTGCCCAAAGCGTGGCCCACCGGCAGCGTGAAAGGTTTGCGCG
>CAIOUK010000114.1 GCA_903861445.1 uncultured Verrucomicrobia subdivision 3 bacterium | reverse complement strand
CATCTCGCTGCATTGCTGGCAGGGCGACGACGTGGGCGGCTTTGAAAATGCCGGCGGCGCGCTAGGCAACGGTCTCGCGGTCACCGGCAATTATCCCGGCAAAGCCCGCACGCCGGAAGAACTCCGCGCCGACCTAGATAAAACTTTGTCGCTGATTCCCGGCAAACATCGGCTTAATTTGCACGCGTTCTACGGCGAATTCGGCGGCAAAAAAGTAGATCGCGACGCCATTGAGCCGAAACATTTTGCCAACTGGATTTCCTGGGCGAAGAAAAACGGGCTTGGGCTCGACTTCAATCCGACCTGTTTCTCGCATCCGAAGGCGGCGGACGGTTTCACGCTGTCGCACGCTGACAAGGACATCCGTAAGTTCTGGATCGAACATTGCATCCGCAGCCGTGAAATCGGCGCGGCGATGGGCAAAGCTCTCGGCAAAACCTGTGTGACGAACGTGTGGATTCCCGACGGCATGAAGGACACGCCCGCCGACCGCGTCGCGCCTCGCGCCCGTCTCGCAGAATCGCTCGATGCAATTTTCAAAAAACAAATTTCACCAAAGCTGAATCTCGACGCGGTGGAACCAAAACTATTCGGCATCGGCAGCGAAAGTTATGTGGTCGGCTCGCATGAATTTTATCTGGGCTACGCCGTCAGCCGGAAGAAACTGCTGACGCTCGACGCCGGCCATTATCATCCGACCGAAGGTATCGCGGATAAAATTTCTAGCGTGCTGCAATTCATGCCGGAGATCCTGTTGCACGTCAGCCGCGGCGTGCGCTGGGACAGCGACCACGTCGTGATTCTCAATGACGACCTCCTCGCCATCGCCCGCGAAATCGCGGCGAACGGTTTTGAAAAACGCGTTCACATCGGCCTCGATTATTTTGACGCGAGCATCAATCGCGTGGCCGCGTGGACCATCGGCACGCGTAATATGATTCGTGCGCTGCTCATCGCGTTGCTGGAAACGCCGCTCATCCGCAGCGCGGAAGCCACCGGTGATTTCACCACGCGCCTCGCGTTGCAGGAAGAAGCCAAGTCGCTGCCGTTCGGCGCGGTCTGGGATTATTATTGCGAAAGTCAAGGCGTGCCCGTCGGCGACGCGTGGCTCGCGGAGGCGAAGAGCTACGAGAAAAATGTTTTGAGCAAACGCGGTTAATTATTAATTTAGAAAACAACCAAACCAAATACAAATCATGCAACCGAATCCTTTACTTGGCGTCGTCTTTCACTGGCTCGGCGGTCTGGCCTCCGGCAGTTTTTATGTGCCCTACAAGGGCGTGCGCAAATGGTCGTGGGAAACCTTCTGGCTCGCGGGCGGACTGTTTAGCTGGCTGATTTGTCCGTGGATTGGCGGATTTCTGCTCACGAAAGACTTGCTGACCGTGCTGCACGAGATTCCGGCCAAGACTTTTTGGATGACATATCTCATGGGCGCGCTGTGGGGCTTGGGTGGACTCACCTTCGGCCTGACGATGCGTTATCTCGGCATGTCGCTGGGCATGGCCATCGCGCTTGGTTACTGTGCGGCGTTCGGCACGCTCGTGCCGCCGATCGTCAAAGGCGAATTTGCCGACAAGCTGCTCAATCATTCCGGCACCAGCGCGGGCGGACCGATGGTGCTGTTCGGCGTGGCGATTTGTCTGCTGGGCATCGTCATCGGCGGCTGGGCCGGCGTGCGCAAGGAAAAGGAAATGGGCGCGCAGGCCTCGACCATCCAGGAATTTCATCTGTGGAAGGGACTCGGCATCGCGACGTTCTCCGGCATCATGAGCTCGTGCTTTTCGTTCGGCTTTCAGTTTGGTGATCCCATCACAAAAATCACCGCCGCGCATGGCACCGGCCCGTTATGGGTTGGGCTGCCGGTCATTCTGGTCATTCTGCTCGGCGGTCTGACGACGAACTTTATCTGGTGCGTTTTGCTGCATATCAAGAACGGCTCGGCGCATCAATATTTCAGCCCGACGGTGAAGCCGGTAGCCGGCCACACGCAGGGCGGCACGGGTCACGGCGAAAAAATTTCCGGCGATGTGTTTGAACTTGGCAGCAAAGTTCCGCTGTTGCCCAATTACCTGTTTTGTATGGCGGCGGGAACGCTCTGGTATCTGCAATTTTTCTTCTACCAGATGGGCGAAAGCCAGATGGGCAATTACAAGTTCTCCAGTTGGACGCTGCACATGGCGAGCATCATCATCTTCAGCACACTATGGGGTATCTTCTTCAAGGAATGGAAGGGCGCGGCAAGCACGACGAAAAAATTAGTCGTGGTGATGCTGTTATTCTTGGTCGGC
Source organism: uncultured Verrucomicrobia subdivision 3 bacterium (assembly GCA_903861445.1). Classification (GTDB taxonomy): domain Bacteria; phylum Verrucomicrobiota; class Verrucomicrobiia; order Limisphaerales; family UBA11358; genus UBA11358. The sequence continues at coordinate 7,203 of CAIOUK010000114.1, read as the reverse complement.
TCAACCGTCATCATCGGCCTCGGTAACAAGAAATCCGCCGATGCGGAAGATGCGGCGAAGGCCAAGATTCAATCCGTTGCACCCGCCGCTACGGATGCCACCAAAGCCGTGCAAAAATAATTTGCCGTAAAATCAAAACGCCGCGCTTCGACTGACGTTGAAGCGCGGCGTCATTTTTGCTGGAAAGTTTACGGCAACACTTTCAATTTCAAATTGCGGAACTCGATGGCGTAACCCTCGGATTCCAGAGCGACATAGCCGGCGGGCACTTCGCACTCGGTGAACTCGCACACCCCGGCACCATTGCACCAGACCGACAAGGTTTTCTCCCGGGCGGTAACTTCCACCGTGTTCCACTCGCCAGCCTTTTTTAGGCAGCGGGAATCCACCGGCGCGAGAAACGGCTTGTTTTCGCCTTTCACCGGCGTGTTACCGAAAAGATAGCCGCCATCCGAGGTCAACTGGCATTGATGCCAGATTGTGCCGTCGGCGTTATTGCGGATGAAAATGCCGCTGTTGTAATAATGTTTTTTGCCGGGCAAGGGAATGAACCGGCATTCGACATGAAAGATGCAGTTCGTGAATGGCTGATCGAATCGCAACATCTCATGACCGCCGTCGCCGTCGCACACGAGCCACTGGTTGGTGGCGTCCAGATGCCACTGGGCTCGGCCCAGCGCGTTGGTCGGCGGAATGGCAATGCGCGTCCAGCCTTGCAAATCCGTTGCGGGCGTGATGTCCGTCCAGCCTTTTGAATCAGTCTCCAGAGCGCTGGGGATTGCACCGGCGAACACCGTTGCCGCTTGGAACAGGCAGATGGCTCCGGCCAGCCGGGTGATGATTTTGAAATTAAAAAACATGACGTGCTTCATAAACGCAAAATGCCAGCTCCACGGCGAAGACTCAATCCCACGCTAGAAAAAAACACGGCTATAAATGATTCAGGTCAGACTTAAACTCCCCGGTTCGCGCGCCAGAGCAGCCCGGCACCGACGGCTTGGAAGATAAAGTTGGGAATCCAGAGAATGAGGTGCGGATATAATTCCGGATGCGCGGACAACGAGTCGCCGAGCATAATGAAACCATAATACACCACCACCAAAATCAAGGCGATGACAATGCCGATATTCGTCTCGCGCCGATGCACACGGATGCCCAGCGGGATGCCGACCAACGTGAAGCCAAAACACGCGAAGGAAAAAGCAACTTGATGGTGCATCGCCACCAGCACTGGCTCGATCAAATTTTTTTGCGGCAATTTCAATTCTGTATTCGTGGCGGAATTAGCCAAGTTCAGATTTTTCAGGTAAAGCAATTCTTGCTGCAGCTGGCCGAAAGTCATGTCGCTGATTTTTGGCTTGGTCGTCCGATTGGTAGCCGCGCTCATACTTAAGTTTAGCGAGGAGTTTGGAGAAGCCATGACGTTGGCTACCCGGGAACTAACTCTGACTATACGCACGTCCGTCAAATTCACCAAAAGTTGATTTTTTGCCCGATCAGGACTTAATCGTCCGTGCGCCGCCTTGATTACACTGGCGACGTTGGTTTCATTTTGCAGTTGATAAATCATGACGTTCTGCAAATCGCCGTCATGGTTTTTTTCGCAGTAAAAAAGGTAGCCGGGGAAATCACGCACGAGGCGGCCTTCGGGAATTTGCGCGTCGGCCAGATTGACGAGCAGTTCGCGCTTGAGATTGATGAAGGCCACCCGTGAACGCGGCCCGATCTCCAGATTAAACCACGCGCTCAAGCCGCAGCACAACAGGCTTAACAGCAAAACCGGCGTGATAAGCGACAGCAGGCTCACCCCGCCCGCCCGCGCGGCGGTCAATTCCTGATCCGCGCTGAACCGGCCAAACACCAGCAGCGTAGCGGTGATAAAACCCATCGGCAGCGCATAGACGCACGCAAACGGAATCAGCAGACCGATGGCTTTGCAAACCAGCCCCAGGTGGACATGACCGCCAAAAAGCAGCGGCAGAACTTCGCGAAGACCGTTCAGCAACACCACCACAAAGGCGAAAACAGCCACGGTCAGCAGCAGCGTGGCCAGCACCTGCCCCACGAGGTATTTGTGCAATGTTTTCAAATTTTGAAACTGGCGCAAGGTGACGAATTTTGCCGGAGAAGCAAAGTCAATTCCGTCCAGCCACCAATTAGGGTGAGGCGCGGACAATTTCAGCCGCCCATCCGCCGCGAAGTTTGGCTAGGGGTTTCGCCTACTAGTGTAGTTGTATGCCCAAATTGGAATCAGGCGTCGTCCCAATTGTTCAATTTGCTGAGTTACCCTAATTTGCTCTCATGCAAACAATATTTGCCAAATCAAGTGCGGTCACTGAAAACAACAACCCAGCTTTCACTGGCGGCAGCAACGGTTCCGAAAATGGCAGCAGCAACCGCGCGCTGGTGGACGCGCTGACCAGCTCGCGCACCTACCGCGAATACGAGCGCGCGTTCGGCGACCTCACCGGCCTGCCGGTGGCGCTCCAACCGGTCGAGACCTGGCAATTGCCGCACCACGGCAAGCGCAATGAAAACCCGTTTTGCTCCTTACTTTCCAAGAAGAGCCGCTCCTGCGCCTCCTGCCTGCAAACGCAGGAACGCCTGTGCCAGAAGGCCGCCACCGAGCCGCAATCCGTTTTGTGTCCAGCCGGTTTGTGTGACAGTGCCGTGCCGGTGCGGATGAGCGACCGGCTGGTGGGTTTTCTGCAAATCGGCCAGGTGTTCCGCAAAAAACCCACGGCGGCGCAATTCGAAAAAATCATGAAGCTCACTGAAAAGTGGGGCGTGGAGGCGGATCGCAGCACGCTGAAAAAAGCCTATTTTGCCGGCAAGGTGGTTTCCGAAAAACAGCACGATGCCGCCATCAAACTCCTGACAATTTTCGCCCAGCATCTGGCAATGTTGAGCAATCAGGTTTTCATCCAGCAGGAAAATGCCGAGCCGCCGGTCATCACCAAGGCACGCGCCTACATTCAAGAGCACCAAACGGAAGATTTGAATTTGGGGCAGGTCGCCAAGGCGGTGAACATGAGTAGCTATTATTTCTGCAAGATGTTCAAAAAAATCACCGGTATCAATTTTACCGACTACGTCGCCCGCGTGCGGATTGAGAAATCCAAAAATCTCTTGCTCAACCCGAATTTGCGCGTCAGCGAAATCGCGTTTGAAGTCGGCTTCCAATCGCTCACGCATTTCAACCGCGTGTTCAAGAAAATCCTCGGCCAGTCGCCGACGGAATATCGCGCCCAACTGCTGGCACATTGACCTTGCGGACACAAATGCCCCCTGCCACACCCGGCCAGAGCCAGTCACGGATTCTTTTTGATTCCACGATTGGCATTGGCTTTGACCGGCAAATTTCCGATATTCCCACCGTCAACGGGATGAGGAAAAAACCAAAAACATCAGCCGCCGCCCACACCGCCTCCGCCGTGCGTGACGGCGAGGAACGCCTCCGCGCCATTTTGGAAACTGCCGTCGAAGGCATCATCACGATTGACGAACGCGGCATCATCGAATCTTTTAATCCGGCCTCGGAAAAGATTTTTGGCTACGCCGCCGCCGAAGTCATCGGCAAAAATGTCCGCGTGCTGATGGCCACGCCGCACCGCGAGCAGCACGACGGCTATCTGGAAAACTACAAGCACACCGGGCACGCAAAAATCATCGGCATCGGGCGCGAGACGTTTGCGCGCAAAAAGGACGGCACGTTGTTCCCGATGGATCTTTCCGTTAGCGAAGTGAAATTGACCGACCGCCGGATTTTCACCGGCTTTGTCCGCGACATCACCGAACGCAAGCGGCTGGAAAAGGAGATTCTCGAAATCAGCGAGCGCGAGCAGCGCCGCATCGGCCAGGATTTGCACGACGGACTCTGCCAGCATCTTGCGGGCATCGAAATGTTGAGTCAGGTGCTCGCCCAAAAACTCGCGCGCAAGTCCAAGGACGGCTCCGCCCGCGCCACGGAAATCGCCAAGGCTGTGCGCGAAAGCATCAGCCAGACGCGCCTGCTCGCGCGCGGACTTTCGCCGGTCACGCTCGAATCGGAAGGCCTGATGTCCGCGTTGGCGGAACTGGCGTTGAACACCGAGAAAATGTTTCGCGTGCGCTGCGAATTTCAATGCGATGAAGTCGTGAAGTTCGACAATCATGCCGCCGCCACACATCTTTTTCGCATCGCGCAGGAAGCGGTTTCCAATGCCATCAAGCACGGCAAGGCCAAGAAAATTTCCCTCCAGTTGAGCGAAGATCCCGCGCGCCTGCACCTGCGCGTGAGCGACAACGGCCTAGGTTTTCCTAAAAACTTTTCCGGCGGCAACGGCATGGGTTTGCGCATCATGCAGACACGCATCGGCATGGTCGGCGGCACGCTGACGATTGAACCGAACGCCAAAAACGGTGTGAGCGTGATTTGCAGCGCACCCAAGAGATAACAACTATGGCGACCAAAAGCAAAATTACGATGAAGCGCGTTCTTATCGTGGATGATCATCCCATGATGCGCACGGGACTGGCGCAATTGATTGACAACGAGCCTGACTTGAAAGTGACCGCCGAAGCCGACAACGCCGGCCAAGCCATCAATCTAGTCTCGAAGCAAAAATTCGATCTCGCGCTGCTCGACATTTCATTGCCGGACAAAAATGGCCTCGAACTCATCAAGGATATTCGCGCCATCCATCCCGATTTGCCGCTGCTCGTGGTTTCGATGCACGACGAGATGATTTATGCCGACCGGGTGCTGCGCGCGGGCGGACGCGGCTACATCATGAAGCAGGAAGGCGGGCAAAGATTTCTGCACGCCATCCGGCAGGTGCTCGCCGGCAAAATTTTCGTCAGCGAAAAAATGTCCGCGCGCATTCTGGAAAATTTCTCCGGCAACCAGCCGAAAGATTCCAGTTCGCCGGTGCAGCAATTGTCGGATCGCGAGTTTGAGGTTTTCCAGCTCATCGGCAATGGCGTCGGCACGCGCGCTGTCGCGGAGCAGCTTCATTTGAGCGTCAAGACAGTGGAAGTCCATCGCGCGAACATCAAGGAGAAACTCGGTTTGAAAACCGCCACGGAACTGGTTCGGTTCGCGGTGCGCTGGGTGGATTCGCAGGGGCAAAACTAATTCTTCTTCTCGCTTTAGCTTCTATCCTCATGCGAGTGACAATATTTGGTGATGATTTGCCAAATACAAGGAAGGCGATGGCGGTCACTACTGCCATTTTCTTCACAGTTATAAATTTTAACTGACTATTTAATTATGAGCAATCTTCCAACTTCCCCAACCAAGCTAGAGTCCGCCCACGACATTCTGCACCACACCACCCGGCGTCCGCTGGATCCGATATTCTCGCCAAAATCCATCGCCGTCATCGGCGCGACGGAAAATCTCGGCAGCGTCGGCCGGACGATTTTGGAGAACCTGATCAAAGGTGAATTCCCCGGCAAGATTTATCCCGTCAACCCCAAGCGCGACACCGTGCTGGGCGTGAAGGCCTACCCAAGCATCACCGCCGTTCCGGAGAAAGCCGACCTCGCCGTCATCATCACGCCGCCGGCGACGGTGCCGGGCATCGTCAAGGATTGCGGCAAGGCGGGCGTCAAAGGTGTCATCATTATTTCCGCCGGCTTCAAGGAAATCGGCCCGGTCGGCGTGGAACTGGAACGCCAGGTTTTGGAAGAAGCCAACAAGGCCGGCATCCGCATTGTCGGCCCGAACTGTCTGGGCGTCATGGTTCCCGGTTCAAAATTAAATGCCACTTTTGCCGCCGACATGGCCAAGCCGGGTAGCGTCGGTTTCATCAGCCAGAGCGGCGCGCTTTGCACCGCCATCCTTGACTGGAGCTTGAAGGAAAATGTCGGCTTCAGCGCCTTCGTTTCGCTCGGCTCAATGCTTGATGTCGGCTGGGGCGATTTGATCAACCATCTCGGCGATGATCCGAACACGAAGAGCATTGTCATCTACATGGAATCCATCGGCGATGCGCGGGCGTTTCTTTCCGCCGCGCGCGAAGTCGCCTTGACCAAGCCGATCATCGTCATCAAGCCGGGGCGCACCGAAGCTGCTGCGAAAGCCGCCGCGTCGCACACCGGTTCGCTGACCGGCAGTGATGAAGTGTTGCAGGCCGCGTTCCAGCGTGTTGGTGTTTTGCGCGTCGAGGCGATTTCTGAATTGTTTGACATGGCGGAAGTGCTCGCCAAACAGCCGCGCCCGAAAGGTCCGCGCCTGACCATCGTCACCAATGCCGGCGGACCGAGCGTTATCGCCACCGATATGCTCATCGGCAGCGGCGCGCAACTGGCCGACCTCGCTCCGGAAACCATGGCCGCGTTCAATGCCATTCTGCCGCCGACCTGGAGTCACAACAATCCCGTGGATATTATTGGCGATGCCAAGCCGGAGCTTTACGCGAAGTCGCTGGAGATTGCCGCCAAAGACCCGAACACCGACGGCATTCTCGTCATCCTCACGCCGCAGGCGATGACCGATCCGACCGCGACTGCCGAATGCCTGAAGCCTTACGCGCAAATTCCCAACAAGCCGGTGCTGGCGAGCTGGATGGGCGCGGACATCGTGGCCAAGGGCGAAGACATTTTGAATGCGGCGCAAATCCCGACCTTCAAATATCCCGACCGCGCGGCGAAGTCATTTTATTACATGTGGCGCTACTCGGAAAATTTGCGCCAGCTTTACGAAACCCCCGCTGCTGCGCCGGAAAATGAACGCGGCGAGATTGACCGCGAGAAGGCCACGGCCATCATCAACGAAGTTCGCAAGTCCGGTCGCACGCTGCTGACAGAATTTGAATCCAAGAAACTGCTCGCGGCCTACGGCATCCCAACCGTCGAGACGCACATTGCGACCACCGAAAGCGACGCCGTGAAACAGGCCGCGCGGCTCGGCTTCCCAGTCGTGCTAAAACTGCATTCCGAAACCATCACGCACAAGACGGACGTGGGCGGCGTGCAATTGAATCTCCGCACCGCCTCCGCCGTGCGCCAGGCTTACAAAGCCATTGAAAGTTCCTGCACCAAGAAAGTGGGCAAGGAACATTTCCAGGGCGTCACCGTCCAGCCGATGATCAAGCTCGACGGCTACGAAATCATCATCGGCAGCAGCCTCGACCCGCAGTTCGGCCCCGTCCTGCTCTTCGGCACCGGCGGTCAGTTGGTCGAAGTGTTCAAAGATCGCGCGCTTGGTTTGCCGCCGCT
>CAIOUK010000113.1 GCA_903861445.1 uncultured Verrucomicrobia subdivision 3 bacterium | reverse complement strand
GCGGCTGGCGGCGGAGCGGCGGGAGGAGCTGGAGCAGAGTTTGGCTGCCGTAAAACAGGCCCGTTGACGTAGCGGCTTGGATGCTGATGTATTCTGGGGTAACCGTCAACTGGTAGCCTTCCACTCCTACTTGTTTACTCATCACTGGAGACACGCGAAAATCGATGAGAGATTCATACACTGCGCCAATTGATACTCCCGAAACTGGCAGCTTGAAACCAGTGGCTGTCTTTAAAGTGGCGGCAAGTTGTTGAACACCGTCCTCGCTGTGTTGCGCTTCAGTCGGGACGGCAAGAATGGTGATTTTGGTTTTTGGTGTCAGCTGAAACACACCTTCCTTCACCACCATTTTCTGCGGCTGCGGAATGATGGCCGGTTCGTTCGCGGCAAACGCCACCGCCGTCAGCGACAAAATCAACAAACCGAGGATGACTTTGAATTTCATACCGATTGCCTTCAGGCTCTCTCCGCGATGGCCAGCGGCGGGGCTGCCTGGGTGCCGCCAGCAATGGCTGCGCCCGCACCGGCCAAGGCGGAGGCTTTGAGAAAATTTCGCCGGGACAGGTGTGATTTGTTCACTGCGGATTATTTCTTTCCTTCGAAGTGTTCTTCAATTTCCTCCAGCGTCTTGCCCTTCGTTTCCGGCAGGAAGAATGCGGCAGTGATGAAATAGACAACTGTGCAGCCGGCCCAGAACAGGAACATGGCGAAGTAGCCGTAATTGCCAACAACCGGAAGGAACACCGCTGCGATGCATGTGGAAACACCTTGATTGATGAGCAAGGCGATGCCCATACCCGCAGAGCGGATTCGTGTCGGCATCAGTTCCGAGAGTGCCAGCCAGACGCAGACGCCCGGCCCGACCGAGAATGAAGCGATAAATAGCGCAATGCAGAGGACGGCCAGAATGCCGTTTTGCTGGCTGGGAATCGGGCCAATCCGCGCCCGCTTGATTTCGAGCGGCTTCCCGGCGTTTTCCTTATCCTTGTCGTCAGGACTGATGTTGATGAATTGTCCTTGCTTGATTTTTTGCGCGTCGGCAAGCGTGGTGCGATCATCCTTGGAAAGCACGCTTAATATTTTTTGAGCTAGATCCACCACGTTTTTTTCCTGATTGGACAGATTGTTGAGGTCTTTGGCTTTTAGAGCTTTTGCCTGATCCAGCAATGCCTTATCGGTAGCAGTGAGTTTTCCAAGAATTACATCAGATGCATTAAGAGTCTTTGACGACTCGGCCGTCGGCATGAACGCGGTATAGACCTGTTGCTTGGTGCCGTAGTTTGCGAGAATGCTGATTTGGATAGGCTCACCCGAAGCCTGTCCGGCAAATTTAACTTTGGTGATGTCGAATTGAAGGTTGTTGTCCTTAATCATCGCGGACACTTCCTTTTCCACCGGCAGACGTTTCGATTCGACGCTGTAAAAAACGGCAGCTAGAGCAATGAGTGAAAGGATTATCCCAGAAGTCCCAAGCTTGAGCAGGAAGGTGCGCCCTTTTCGCTCGACGAGCAGAATGGCCACAATCGTCATGACGCAGTTCAAAATCTTAATTCCGGTGCCGCAATTCGACGCGGCCAGCGCACCGAGACCAGCTTGCTGGAGGATTGTCGTCATGAACTGGAGAATCGAGTTGATGCCGGTGGCCTGATTGCAACCGAGGATGATGCACGCAAGGATGAAGGGAATCACATACTTCCGCGCAGTGAATATTTCAGTCATGGACTCGACAAAAGTAACCTTTGGTTTGGCGTGTTCATGCGCGAGCGAATCCGCCATTTCAGTCAGTTCGGTTTCCGCCTCGATATTCGACCGCGATCTTAATAGTGCAACTTTTGCAGCATCCTTTTTACCGCGGCGAAACAGCCAGCGGGGTGATTCGCTGATAAAGAAAATGCCGATCAGGAACAGCAGACCAGGATACATGACCGCCGAAAACATCGCGCGCCAGGCATGATCCGATGCGACCAGAATTGCCGCTTGATTTGTTCCTGCCGCTTCAATCGCGGCTTCGGCATTGCCGACGTAATAGCGCCCAAAGAATGCGGCTAGCACGATACCGAAAGTTAGTAAAAACTGAAAAATTGCGGTTCCTGCGCCGCGATTTCGCGCCGCCAGCGATTCCGCAAGATACAACGGCACCACGACTGCAATTACACCGCCGCTCATTCCTTGCAGCACGCGCCCAATCATCAGCGGCAGATACGACTGGCTGGTGAAGATAATTGCCACGCTCGCAACGAACATCAGCGCGCTGACCACCATCATTTTTTTGCGCCCCAGCCAGTCGGCCAGAAAGCCCGCAATGACCGAGCCGAGCAACGAGCCGCCCAGCACCGCCGCAACAATGTAAGAAGTTTGCTGCTCGGTGAGTTTGATGGCTCGGTTCAAGTAGGGCAACGCGGGATCAATGACGCCGATGTCAATGCCGTAGAGCAGACCGCCGAGACCGGCGACGAGCAACAGCAGGCGGTTGTAGCGGGTTTGGGCGGATCCGACGGCGGTAGGAGAGTTCGTCATGGCTGGATAAGAGTTGGTTTCGAGTAAAAACCTTTGATAACACTTGATAAAATTGATTGCAAGACGTTTCCCTTCATTCGTCAGCGCGGGTGGCCAGTTGCTCGAAAGCCATTTACACCAGCATTGTTTTGACCTTAATCTGACGGTCATTTATGACTGATCCGCGTTACCTCAAATTGGCCAAACTGTTGGTGAGCCATTCCACGAAACTCAAAAAGGGCGAACGCATCCTGCTCGACATGATGGATGTGCCGGATGAATTCACGGTGGAGCTGATCCGCGCCGTGCGCGCGGCGGGAGCCACGCCGTTTGTCGAGACGCGGCACACGCGCGTCGGGCGCGAGCTGTTGCTCGGCACGAATGAAAAATTTGCGGCGGACGTGCGGGACATGGAACTGTTTCGCATGAAGAAAATGCAGGCCTACATCGCCGTGCGCGGGGCGGCCAACTCCACGGAAAACGCCGACGTGCCGGGGTCGTTGATGCAATTACATTCCAAGGTTATGCGTCCCGTGATGGATTATCGCATCAACAAAACGCGCTGGTGCGTGTTGCGCTGGCCCACGCCGAGCATGGCGCAGTCCGCCGGCATGAGCACGGAGGCGTTTGAGAATCTGTATTTCGATGTCTGCACGATGGATTACGCGCGGATGCTTCAGGCGCAAAGTCCGCTGGAAAAATTGATGAAGAAAACGGACAAGGTTCACATCAAAGGTCCCGGCACGGATTTGACGTTCAGCATAAAGGGCATCGGCGCGAAGAAATGCGGCGGCGACCGCAACATTCCCGACGGGGAAGTATTTTCCTGCCCGACGAAAACTTCGGCGAACGGCGTCATCCAGTTCAACACGCCGACGCTGTATGCGGGCACAAAATTTGAAAACGTGCGGCTGGAGTTGAAGGACGGCAAAGTCATCAACGCTTCGGCCAACAACACGAAAAAGTTGAATGAGATTCTGGACACGGACGCCGGCGCGCGATTCATCGGCGAATTCGCCATCGGCGTGAATCCTTACATTCTGAACCCGATGTGCGACATTTTGTTCGATGAAAAAATCGCGGGTTCGTTCCACTTCACGCCGGGCCAGGCGTATGACGATTGCGGCAATGGCAACAAAAGCGCCGTTCACTGGGACATGGTGCTCATCCAGCGCAAGGAATGGGGCGGCGGCGAAATCTGGTTCGACGGCAAACTCATCCGCAAGGACGGCTTGTTCGTGCCGAAGGAATTAAAACCGCTGAATCCGGAAAACCTTAAATGAGGATTCGCCCCAGCGTCAAAAAATTTGCGGCAGGAGCGATTTCATAATTCTGCACTTTTATCCAACATGGAAAAAAATGTTGCCCTGCTTGCCGTCGCCCTGCTGACGCTGGATTCAATCGGACTTCACGCCGCCGACCAGCCGGCGACGGCCCGACCCAACATCATTTTCATCCTCTGCGATGATCTGGGTTACGGCGACGTGCATGGTTTGAATCCAGAACGCTGCAAAATTGCGACGCCCAATCTGGATCGGCTCGCATCGCAGGGCCTGACGTTGACGGATGCTCATTCCACCTCGGCCGTTTGCACGCCGAGCCGCTATGGCATTCTTACTGGCCGTTACAATTGGCGGTCGCGAGAGCAGCAAGGCGTGTTGAGCGGTTACAGCGCACCGTTGATTGCCGCCGACCGGCTGACCGTCGCGGGTTTGCTGAAACAAAACGGCTACACCACCGCCGCGATGGGTAAGTGGCATCTGGGCATGGGCATTTCCAAAAATCCGCAGGAGTTGACGGTGACCGACGGGCCGACGACGCGCGGCTTTGATTATTTTTTTGGCATCAGTGCGTCGCTGGACATGCCGCCGTTTGTTTTTATTGAAAACAACCGGCTTACGGAAGCGCCCACGGCCACGAAGAAATGGGTTCGCTCGGGGCCGGCCGGACCAAACTTCGAGGCGGTGAATGCGTTGCCGACGCTGACGACCAAAGCCAGCGAGTTTATCGCCCGGACCAAATCGCCGTTTTTTCTCTATCTGGCGTTGCCTTCGCCGCACACGCCGCTGGTTCCCGCGAAGGAATGGCAGGGCAAAAGCATTCTGGGCGACTACGGCGATTATGTGATGGAAACCGACTGGGCTGTAGGACAAGTGCTGGCTGCATTGGACAAAGCCGGCGTGGCGGATAATACACTCGTGTTGCTGACGAGCGATAATGGCGTGGCTCCTTACGTTGGCGTCGGTCCGGAACAATTAAAGCAACTGGAAGCAAAAGGTTTCCAGGCAACCAAAGGAGCCGAGAGCTACAAAGAATTGGAAGCCATGGGACACTTCTCCAGCTATGTCTTCCGCGGCCACAAAGCAGACATCTGGGAAGGTGGGCATCGCATTCCCTGCCTCGTGCGCTGGCCGGGCAAGATTCAGGCCGGTTCGACGAGCGACCAGTTGGTCAGCCTCGTGGATTTCATGGCGACCTGCGCCGATATTCTTGAGGCCAAACTTCCCGCCAATGCCGGCGAGGACAGCGTCAGTTTGCTGCCCGTTCTGCTCGGGAAAGCGGTGGCTCCGATTCATGACGCCGTGGTGTTTCATTCCATCAACGGCTCCTTTGGCATCCAGCAGGGAAATTGGAAACTGGAACTCTGCCCCAGTTCCGGCGGCTGGGGCAACCCCAAGCCCAAAAGCAAGGCCGCCAAAGCGCTGCCGCCGGTGCAGTTGTATGACATGAGTAAGGATATTGGCGAACGCACCAACGAATCGGCCAGGCATCCGGAAATTGTGAAACGGCTCACCAAACTGCTGGAGAAATATGTGGCCGATGGCCGCAGCACGCCCGGCGCGCCGCAGAAAAATGACGCCGCCAGCCAGCTCTGGAAGGAAGGCCGGCCCGACGATGAAACCCTGCGCAAGGACGGAGATTAAATCCACGGAACCATTAACCGCCGGTAAAAAATAATTCTAAAATTCATCGAAGGCATTGCATGATATTCCATCGAAAAAATTTATCTCTTATCCTCGCCTTCAGTCTTGTCGCAGGCTCGCTGGCCGCTGCCGAGTTCTCCAGCGAGACGCTCGTCTATAAAAAAGTGGGCGACCGCGAATTGCATCTCTACCTCGAAAAGCCGGTGGCATGGAAAGCCGGCGATCAACGCCCGGCCATCGTTTTCTTTTTCGGCGGCGGCTGGGTGGGCGGCACGCCGAAACAATTTCTGGGACAAAGCCAGTATTTCGCCACGCGCGGGATGGTGGGCATTCGCGTGGAATATCGCGTGATCAAAGGCGGCGACAAAGGTCCGCCGGTTGTCTGTTGCCGCGATACCAAATCGGCCATGCGCTGGGTGCGCGCGCACGCGGCGGAACTTGGCATTGATCCGCAACGCATCGCGGCGTCGGGCGGCTCGGCAGGCGGCCATCTCGCGGCCTTTACCGGCTTGGTGGAGGGCACGGACGATCCGGCAGATGACTTGAAAATTTCCCCCAAAGGCAACGCGCTCGTATTGTTCAATCCGGTTTTCGACAACGGTCCCGACGGCGGCTGGGGCACGGCCCGCGTCGGCAGTCGTTACAAGGAATTTTCCCCCGCCCACAACATCACCTCCAACGCGCCGCCCACGGTGGTTTTTCTCGGCGACAAGGATGTGCTCATCAGCACCAACGTGCTGGAACGGTTCAAGACCAACATGACCAAGGCGGGCGTGCGCTGCGACACCCACGTCTATGCCGGCCAACCCCACAGCTTCTTCAACAAAGAACCTTACAAGACGGCCACGCTCATCGAGGCCGATAAATTTCTAGCCTCGCTCGGTTGGCTGAAAGGTGAACCGACGCTCAAGACGCCGGAAATCGCTCCGAACACACCGGTGCCGGCGCACGCTCCACTTTCCGGCGAAAAATAAATTGGCGCCGCCTGCACGAGCCGGTTTCGGCCACTGCCTGCAAAATGCCAGCTCAAAGATACTTCGCCAGAATCGGCTTCAGGTCGGCGACGGTTTTCTTCGGCCAAAATTTTTTGTCGGTCATGATGGCGTGTTTCAGCGCGGAGTGGGCTTTCCAGTTCGGCTCCGCCGGAATCTGCGCGACGGCGGCGGCCACCACCTTTTTCGCCGTGTCGGCATTACGATGGAGATTGGTCAGAATCATTTCCAGCGTGACGTGTTCCTCTTCCTTCCAGCAATCGTAGTCGGTCGCCATCGCCAGCGTGGCGTAGGCAATCTCGGCTTCACGCGCGCACTTGGCCTCGCCGAGGTTGGTCATGCCGATGACATCATAACCAGCCTTGTGGTTCGCCAGTGATTCGGCACGCGTGCTGAACGCCGGGCCTTCCATGCAGACGTAAGTGCCACCGTTGTGTGCCCGCGCCTTCGCGGCGCGCGCGGTGCGCAACAGAATCTGCCGCAATTCTTCGCTAATGGGATTGGAAAAGGCAACATGCGCGACGATGCCGCGGCCGAAGAAGGTATGGTTGAGCGATTGCTTGGTGCGGTCGAGGAACTGGTCAATCACCACGATATCGCACGGCCGGTATTTTGCCTGCAACGAGCCAACGGCGCTGACGCTGATAATCCATTGGACACCGAGCTTCTTCATCGCCCAGATGTTGGCGCGGTGGTTCAACTCGCTCGGCAAGATTTTGTGGCCGCGACCGTGGCGCGGAAGAAAAACCACATCGCGGCCAGAGAGTTTGCCGGTGAGAAAATCGTCCGAGGTTTGGCCGAACGGCGTTTTGACCTTCACCCATTTTTGCCGGGTGAAGCCTTCAATATTGTAAAGTCCGGTGCCGCCGATGATGCCGATTTTGTGCGTTGCCATGGAGAATTTTTAACCGCGAACGACGCGGATGACACGAAAATAAAATTTCACCGCGCGCCTTTAATTCATTAAGCTGGCGCTATGGAACTGTTCAACCAAATTCTCAAGCTCGCGGTGGACGGCGGCGCTTCGGACATCCACATCAAGATTGGCACGCCGGTAATTTTCCGCATCAACCGCGAACTCGTGGCCGTCGAATGCCCGCTGCCGACGGCCGATTGGATGAATAATGTGGTGTCCCACATCACGCCGGTGCATCTGAAGAAAAAACTCGAGGATGACCGCGAAGTGGATTTTTCCTACTTCATTCCCGAGGTCGGCCGGTTCCGCACCAACCTGTTTCAACAGCGCGGGCAGTGGGCGTTGGCGATGCGCCATGTGAAGGCCAGCGTGCCGAGTTTTGAGCAGCTTGGCCTGCTGGAACAAGTCAAGGCCATCGCGGAATCGCCGCGCGGCATCGTGCTAGTGGCGGGCGCGACCGGTTCCGGCAAATCCACCACACTTGCGGCGATGATTGAGCACATCAACGCCAATTTCAAAAAACACATTAT
>CAIOUK010000112.1 GCA_903861445.1 uncultured Verrucomicrobia subdivision 3 bacterium | reverse complement strand
GGCATTCCCGTGTTGAGCAAGAGCGAGGACATCGCCAACGTGCGCCTGCGTTTCGCCAACGGCTGCGTGGCCAACCTCACCGCCAGCCGCGTCAGCCCGGAGCGGATGCGCAAGATCCGCGTCTTCAGCGGCCCGACGAATCCCTGCTACATCTCGCTCGATTACCGCGTGCAGGAAGGATTTCTCTATCGCGTCGCGCGCGATGGCGAGGAAGAAACGCCCTTCATCAAAAAGATTCTCGCCGCCAAGCTCGGCATCGGCAAGGACTCCGCCATCGTCAGCGAATTTGCCGGACGGAAAATCGTGCGTGAACCCGTGCCCATCAACAAAGACGAGCCGCTCAAATTGGAACTGCAACATTTCGTCGAATGCGTCCGCGCGCAGCAAACCCCGATGGTCAGCGGCGAAGCCGGCAAACGCGCGCTGGACTTGGCCTTTGAAATCACGCGGCAGATTCAGAATCAAAAATCTTAATTTGTTTTATGATATACTTTTTTCGCAGGCATTTTCAAAGAGAGGGGCTAAGCATATTACTAGCATCATTGTTAGCAGCTGTTACCGCCATATTACAAAATGCGCCAGTTTACTTGATTCTTCTTTTACTTACGTTTGGCGTGTTTCTATGTGTTTTTATTTCCCAACAATCGTGGGAAGAAAAATCAGAAACCCGACTTGACAAATTAGATGATCGATTCGCTGGACTGAGTTCCGCTCGTGTCGCGGCCGCATTGCATCTTCTCGGAAAAAAAGAGGACAAAGGAGCGGTTGAAGATGTGATTGATTTTTTTGAAGATGTTGGATTTCACCTAAAAAATTACCGACTAGAGCAGAATGAAGTTTATCACAGGTTTGCTCATTACATTCAAATTTATTATGAGTCAGCCTACGACCGAATTATCGAACGATTGACAGCCGAAGGAGATACTTGGGAACATCTTCCATATCTCTACACAGCTATTTTGAAAGTCAAAGCCAAGCGAGTGCCCTCAATTCCTCAAAAATTGCCTTCAGACAAACTCAAGGAGTTTTTAGAAATTGAAGCCAATTTACTTTAGAAAGTTGAAACCAAAAACCTTCATGCTCATCGCCGGTGAGGCGAGCGGTGATTTACTCGCGGCGGAACTCGTTTCCGCACTGCGCGGGCAGTTGCCGGACGCCCAGCTTTTCGGTGCGGGCGGCGCGAAGATGTCCGCCGCCGGCGTGGAACTGGCGTTCGATCTGACGCAGCACTCGGTCATCGGCATCACGGACGTGCTGAAAAATATTTTAAAATTCCGGCGGCTGTTCAACCAGTTGCTCGCGCTGGCGATCGAGCGCAAGCCGGACGTGGTCATCGGCGTGGATTACGGCGGGTTCAACCTGCGCTTCGGTCAGGCGGTCAAAAAATATGTCCGCGAAAACCCCTTTTCCACCTGGAATCCGAAGATCGTCCAGTTCGTCTCGCCGCAAGTCTGGGCGTCGCGACCGGGTCGCGCGGACAAACTGGCGCGGGATTATGATCTGCTCCTGAGCATTTTCCCGTTCGAGAAAGATTGGTATGCCAAGCGCGTGCCGCAATTACGCGTGGAGTTTGTCGGCCACCCCATGATTGGGAGATTTACGACTGACGATTTACGATTTACGAACGGATTGGCGAAAGGCGCGTCAATCGTAAATCGCAAATCGCAAATTCTGCTGCTGCCCGGCAGTCGTAAGAGCGAATTGCAACGACATCTGCCGGTGATGATGGACGCGCTGAATTTGATTCAGGAAAAATTGCCAGCGGCGAAAGCAAAAATGGTTTTGCCGAATCCGGCCTTGGTGGCGCTGGCGAAATCGCTCGGCGCGAATCTGGAAATCCAGATCGGCGAACTGCCGTGGGCGCTGGCGGAATCGGATGTAGCCCTCGCCTCGACCGGCACAGTAACGATGGAGTGCGCGTTCTTCGGCGTGCCGACGGTGACGCTCTACAAAACGTCGTGGCTCACCTACCAGATCGCCAAACGCATCGTGACGGTGAAATCGCTGACGATGCCGAATTTGCTCGCGGGCGAACCGGTTTATCCGGAGTTCATCCAGCACGAGGCGACACCGGAAAATCTGGCCGGCGCAGCGCTAGAATTGTTGCAGGATGAAGCGCGACGGACGCAAATCAAGGCGCAGCTCACCCAAATCATCGCTTCGTTGGGCGAACCCGGCGCGGCAGGACGCGCAGCGACGGCAGTCCTGAGTCTGTTCCCATGAAAGACCTGTCCAATCCATTTTGGATTAAGCTCAAAGGGATTCTGTTTCTAATCATCGGCATTGTCTGCGTCGTTTTATTGCTTCTGGACGATCCAAAGTGGCAGAGGGGCGTGTTATTAGCGATGGCCCTCTGGAGCTTTTGCCGGTTTTACTACTTCGCGTTCTATGTCATCGAGAAATATGTAGATCCAAACTATAAATTCTCCGGGCTGATTGACTTTGCTAAATATTTGTTCCGACGGCGTCCGTAAATTCAATTTGAGTCTCTTTACCTCGACTCCTACACTGAATCCATGGACTCACTCCACGCGCCGTGGCGCATCGAATACATTCTCGCCCCGAAACCGAAGCTCGACGCGAGCCTGTTCACGAGCATCGCCCAGTCCAGCGACGACGTGGCCAACCTCGTGATCGCCCGCGACCGCACCTGCTACGCCCTGCTCAACCGCTATCCCTACAACGGCGGACATCTGATGGTGGTGCCCTACAAGGAAGTCGCGGACATGCACGGCTTGACGGATGACGAACTGGCGGATTTGTGGAAGCTCGCCCGACGCTGCCTCACTGCGCTCAAGACGGTGATGAAGCCGGACGGTTTCAACGTGGGCATCAATCTCGGCAAAGTCGCCGGTGCGGGCATCGTGGAGCATCTGCACATCCACGTCGTGCCGCGCTGGAACGGCGATACGAATTTCATGCCGGTCCTCGCGCAGACCAGCGTTGTGCCCGAAGCGTTGCTGGACGTGGCCGCAAAACTGCGGGCGGAACTGGCGAAATAATTCCTATCACCGGCGGAGAGAAATAATTTCCCGTTGCGCGCTTGCGTTCGCTCCGCCGCAAACTAAAATCCGCGCCCGATGTTAAATTTGTCCACGCTCAATCCGCAGCAACGCCAGGCCGCCGAGACCATTCGCGGCCCGGTGTTGATTCTCGCGGGCGCGGGCACAGGCAAGACGCGTGTCATCACCTTCCGCATCGCGCACATGGTCGAGCGCGGCATCGCACCCGGCAATATCCTCGGCGTGACGTTCACGAACAAGGCAGCGCGCGAAATGCAGGAACGCGTGAACAAGCTGCTGCCCAAGCGCAAGACCGAAGACAAAGCGAACCGCCCGACCATCTGCACCTTCCATTCGCTCTGCGTCCGCATTTTGCGGCAGCACATCGACAAGCTCGGTTACAAAAAGAATTTCGTCATCTACGACGAGTCAGAACAGCTCGCGGTGGTGAAGAAGATTCTCTCCGCCATTTCCGCCAAGGGCGAGAAGACCGATCCCGGCGCGGTGCTGGCGATGTTGAGCAAGTTCAAGAACGGCGGCGAAAGCAGCAACCGAGTCTTTGGCGATCCGAGCGTGCGCGCGCTGGCGGAGCACGTCGCCAAGCGTTACGAGTCTGCGCTGCACGCCTGCAATGCCGTGGATTTCGACGATTTGATTTTGCTCACGCTGCGGCTGTTTCGCGAGCATCCCGATGCGCTGCAGGCCTGCCGCGACAAATACAAATTCGTCATGGTGGACGAATATCAGGACACGAACGCGTCGCAATTTGAGCTGGTTCATGCGCTGACGAAGGAGCATCGGAATTTCTGCGTGGTCGGCGATGACGACCAAAGCATCTACGGCTGGCGCGGCGCGGAGGTGGCTAATCTGCTCAACCTGGAAAAACATTTCCCCGAAGTCAAAATCGTCAAGCTGGAGCAGAATTATCGCAGCACCACGACCATTCTCAATGCCGCCAATGCCATCATCAAAAACAACGTCCAGCGGCGCGGCAAATCGCTCTGGTCCAGCAAGGGCGCGGGCGCAAAGATTCTGCTGAACACTTACGGCAACGACGAGGACGAGGCGCGCGAAGTCGTGGCGCAGATCGAGTTTAAACGGCTCGCCTACCGGATTCCGTGGAAAGATTGCGCGATTTTATTCCGCACCAACCAGCAGTCGCGCCCTCTGGAAACCGCATTGCGCGCGGCGAACGTCCGCTACCACCTCATCGGCGGGCAAAGTTTTTTCGACCGGCGCGAAATCAAGGATTTCATCGCCTTTCTGAAAATGTTTTTGAATCCGCATGACGACATCAGCCTGCTGCGCATCGCCAACGTGCCAGCGCGCGGCTTGAGCGACGTGACGATGGAGCGGCTGCTGGGCGCGAGTCACGACCGCAAAGGCTCCGTCTTTGCCGCGATGAAAAACCCGCTGGTGACGACAACGTTCCAAGCGAACACCCGCAAGAGTATCGAAGCGTTTGTGGAATTCGTCGAGCGCGTGCAAAGCGAGTTGCAGACGACCGCGAATGAATTCCGGTTGCAGACGTGGGCGGAAAACTTTCTGAATGAAACCGGCTATTTTGCCGAATTGCGCCGGCTGGAAAAGAATCCCGAGAACTCTGAAAGCCGCGTCCGCAATCTGAAGGAATTGATGGCGACGATGGATGGCGCAGGAAATGCGCCAACGGAACGGCTGGATAATTTTCTGGAAAATATCACGCTCGACAGCGACCGCGAGGAGGAAAAGGAAAACACCGGCGACGCTGTGACGCTCATCACCATGCACTCGTGCAAGGGGCTAGAGTTTCCGCACGTCTTCGTCGTCGGCCTGGAGGACGGGCTGCTGCCGCACACGCGCTCGAAAGTTGAAGGCACAATGGACGAGGAGCGTCGGCTGTTTTACGTCGCCGTGACGCGCGCCATGCAGACGCTGACCATCAGCCATTGCGGCGGCCGCAAGAAATACGGCCAGTTGCTGCCCTGCCATCCCTCGCCGTTTTTGAAGGAATTGCCGGAAGATCTTGTCGAACATTCGGATTCAAAAACCAAGACGCCCGTGGCGCAGGATTCAGGCAAAAATCTTTTCGCCGCCATGCGCTCGGCGGTTTCCTGAGCCGACAAACCGGGGAAATTTATTTCCGGCGTTTCAACAGCGACAAGACGAAAAGCACCAGAAAAACAACGAACAGGATTTTGGCCATCGTGCCAGCCAGACCGGCAATCCCACCAAAGCCGAGCGCGCCCGCGACAATCGCCACCAACAGAAAAACCAAGGTGTAATATAGCATGGGGTGATTTTTATTTGGCTGAGCGCATCAGTCCGAACAAACCAAGAATGACAGCGACAATGCCGCCAATCAACAGCCAGATGGCCTTGTCCGTGGGCGCTCCGGTGAAGGCGCGCGAGACTTCTGAATTGAAGGCGTGGCTCGCATTCACGCCGAAGATAACCAGCACAATGCCCGTCGCCAGCAACGCCAAAGAAAGAGGTTTGTTCATGATGAAATATAGGTTGATCGGGGGAAATTCTTTTACAGCTATTGCGACGATGAACTATTCGTGGCTGGTTACAACCCTTATCTTTCCCATGCGCCTGGCGGTTTCTTGAAACCAGCCGTTTCCGGCTTTGAGCCGCACTCCGGCTTTTATTTTTTCCGAACTGCGCTATGCTGGGCGTCTTGTGTTGACGACGTTGCGCAAAGCCGAATACGCCGAGCTGATGATTTTATTTTTCATCCAGGCGGCGGCGATGGCCATCTGGTTCGTGCCGCTGGGGACGATTCTGGATGCGCACGGACTGCACGCCATCAAGCCGTTTGCTTACGCCGCCTCGGCGCTGGCCGCCTTTATTTCGCCCTTGATATTTGGAGCCATGGCCGACCGACACACGCCGCCGGCAGTGGTTTTGCGCGGACTGGCCGTGGCCTCCGCCGTGGTCATGACCGTCGTCAGCACGGCCTTGCGTCTGCACTGGAACGCGTGGCTCATCCTCGGAATCATCCAGATATTTTATCTCGTCTATGTGCCGATGTTCGGCATTTCCACCGCACTGGTGCTGGCGCGGTTGGAGGATGCCAAAAAGGAATTCGGCCCGATCCGGGCACTGGCGACGCTGGGTTGGATGGCGGGTGCGATACTCATCAGCGCATTGAGTCTGGATCGTTCGGCGCTGGCCGGCTATCTCGGCGCAACGTTCTGGCTGATGGTGGCGGTGTTCACGTTTTATCTGCCCAAACTCAAAGTCCCGGCGGCGGCGGAAAAACTTTCGTGGCGGGAACGCTTCGGCCTGGACGCCCTGACGCTCCTGAAAAATCGCAACACGCGCGTCGTCTTCATCACCACGACGCTGTTCAGCATTCCGTTATGCGCGTTTTATCCGTATGCACCGACGCATCTGCACGACCTCGGCTTCACGCACACGAGCGCGTGGATGAGCCTCGGGCAAATCACCGAAATTGTCGCGATGTTCGGCCTCGCGTGGCTACTGGCCAAATGGCGGTTGAAATGGGTTTTTGCCTGCGGGCTGGCGTTTGGCGTGGTGCGGTTCGCCTTGAGTGCGGTGGACACGCCGAATTTTCTGCTGTTCGGCATTGCCCTGCACGGCGCGTCGTTCGTGCTGGTGTTCATCACGGCGCAGATTTTCCTCGACCAGCAAATTGACCCGGCCTGGCGCTCGCGGGCGCAGGCTTTGCTGACGCTGATGTGCGGCGGCGTGGGCAACCTCATCGGCTACCTCGGCAGCGGTGGCTGGTTTGACGCCTGCACCCGAGCCGGCCATACGCGCTGGCCGCTGTTTTGGAACGGACTCGCGCTGACCGTCGCGGCGGTGCTGGGCTATTTTCTCTTGGCCTACAACGAACGCCAGACTTTGAAGCGCGGGAACATTAAAAATTAAATTTGTGAAAATCGGTTCGCTCACGCTGAAATCAAATCTGTTTCTCTCGCCGCTGGCGGGTTACACCAACCTGCCCTTCCGGCTCGTCGTGCGCGAAATCGGCGGCGTCGGACTCTGCACCACCGACCTCGTCAACGCCCGCTCGCTGCTTGAAAAACGCGCAAAGGCTTTCAAACTCATCGAGACGCGGTCAGCGGATTCCCCGCTGGCCGTGCAATTGTTCGGCTCCGTGCCGGAGGAAATGCGCGATGCCGCGCTCGTCGCCGAAGCGCACGGCGCGGTGTCCGTGGACATCAACATGGGTTGCCCGGTCAAGAAAGTTGTAAAAATCGGCGGCGGCTCTGCGATGATGACCGAACTCGATAAAACCGCCACTCTCGTTCGCGGCATGGTCAACGCCGTGAAAATTCCCGTCACCGCGAAAATGCGGCTCGGCTGGGACGACCAGAACATTACCGCTCCGGATTTGGCCCGCGCGCTGGAAGACGCCGGCGTGGCGGCAATTTTTGTGCATGGCCGCACGCGGGAACAAGGCTTTGGTGGCATGGTGAATCTCGCCGGCATTCGACGCGTGGTTGAAGCGGTAAAAACTATTCCCGTCATCGGCAATGGCGACATCGTCACGCCGCAATCGGCAAAAAAAATGTTCGACGAAACCGGCTGTGCCGGCGTGAGCATCGGTCGCGGCGCGTTTTACGACCCGTGGATTTTCAAGCGGACATTGCACCTACTGCAAACCGGCGAGCTATTGCCTGAAGAAAGTTTCTCCGAACGCGTGCGTGTGCTGTGCCGGCATCTGGATTTGATGATTGAAGTCTTCGGCGAAGAACTTGGCTGCCGGATGTTTCGCAAGATCGCGCCGTGGTATGCCAAGCGTTTCGGCCCGTGCCACGAATTCAACAAGGCGGTCGTGCACGTCGCCACCAAAGCACAGTTTGAGGTGGTGTTGGAAAATTACCTGCGCTGGCGGCAGCAATTTCTTGATCCGAGCGGTGAGCTGAACGTCCGTTTCCAGCCCGCGCCGATGGTGGCGTCGTTCATGCGCGAGCCGGATGCCGCCGCGCCCACGCACATCGCCGTGCCCAAAGGCCCGGTGGAAGTGTGGTAAAATTTACGACAGGTAATCAATACCAACTAGAAATATATGAAAGCCAAAAGGAAATTCTCAACATTGAGAGTTGCCATCGCCTGTCAAATTGTATCTTTTGGATTCGTCGCGTGGTTCATGGCGAATTCCCTAAAGATGCCTTGTTTTATGTCCGGCGAATTTGGACAAGCAGCTATTGTTGCTAACACAACCACATCCGCGCTGCTACTAGCAGCGATTTTATTTGAACGCCGCTTCAGCCTCATTGCCATTCCACTAATTTCATGGTTTATAGGCGGAACACTCGTTGCGATGTCAATACACTAATACAGGACTCGCCGAGGTGTTAGCGATGAGACGATTTACCACTTCAATTCCTGCAAGCGGCGCGCAACTTCCTCGGCGTTGGCGCGGCTGTTGAACGCGCTGATGCGGAAAAAGCCTTCGCCCTTCGAGCCAAAACCACTGCCGGGCGTGATGACGACGTTCGCATCCGCAAGAATTTTGTCGAACGCCTGCCAGCTCGTAACACCTTTCGGCGTGCGCACCCAGATGTAAGGCGCATTCACGCCGCCAAAAACTTTCAGTCCGGCTTTCTTCGCGCCTTTGCGGAGGATTTCGGCGTTGCCAAGGTAATGGCTGATGAGCGCGGCGACCTGCGTTTTGCCTTCGGGCGAATAAAGCGCTTCCGCCGCGCGCTGGACGACGTAGCTGACGCCGTTGAACTTCGTCGTCATGCGGCGATTCCACAGCGGATGTAGCGGCTTCGCTTCGCCGGTCTTGGTGAAGGCGTTGAGCGATTTGGGAACGACCGTGAACGCGCAGCGCGTGCCGGTGAAGCCGCCGTTCTTCGAGAAGCTGCGGAACTCAATGGCGCATTCACGCGCGCCGGGAATTTCGTAAATGGAATGCGGCACGCCCGGCTCGGTGATGTAAGCCTCATAAGCGGCGTCGAACAAGATGACTGACTTGTGTTCCAGTGCATATTTCACCCACGCCTCAAGCTGTTCGCGCGTGGCGGCCGCGCCGGTCGGGTTGTTCGGCGAGCAGAGATAAACCACGTCCACATGCTTTTTCGGCGGCTCGGGAATAAAACCATTGCTCGGCTTGCACGGCAGATAAACCAGCTTGGCGTAAGCGCCGGCTTCGTTGGCTTCGCCCGTGTGGCCGACCATCACGTTCGTGTCCACGTAAACGGGATAAACCGGGTCGCTGATGGCAATTTTATTTTTGCTGCCAAGAATGTCGAGAATCGCACCACAATCACATTTGGAGCCGTCGCTGACAAAAATTTCGTCATCGGCAATGTCCAAACCTTTCGCGCGAAAATCATTTTCCGCGATGGCGTGACGCAACCATTCGTAGCCCTGCTCCGGGCCATAGCCCTTGAAACTTTCGCGCACCGCCATGTCATCCACGGCCTTGTGCATCGCGGCGACGACGGCGGCAGGCAGCGGCTCGGTCACGTCGCCGATGCCGCAACGAATAAGGCGTTTGGCGGCTTCGGGATTTGCGTCGCAAAACGCCTTCACGCGGCGGCCGATTTCTGGAAAGAGATAACCGGCCTTGAGTTTGAGGTAATT
This sequence comes from uncultured Verrucomicrobia subdivision 3 bacterium, assembly GCA_903861445.1. Lineage (GTDB taxonomy): Bacteria > Verrucomicrobiota > Verrucomicrobiia > Limisphaerales > UBA11358 > UBA11358. The sequence continues at coordinate 7,093 of CAIOUK010000112.1, read as the reverse complement.
GTCGTTAAGCAGTGCCATAAAAGTTTTATTAAAATGAAGCGCAGAAATTATCCGAACGCGGCGGCTGAATCAAGAAACGGCCGGCAGTTTTTCGGTCAATAGACAATCGGCTCGTTAAGCTTGCCGCACTGCGTGCAGCGAGAGCGATCCACATCGGCATCGTCGGTATAGACAAAACCGCATTTCTGGCAGCGAAACACGCGATCTTCTGGATGCGCGGGGCCGAAACTGCGACGACGCAGTTCCGATAGAAAACCCACAATACACAGCGCGCCGAGTGCGAGCGCGCAGTAAAGAAATATGAGCCAGTCAGCATTCATGGCGTGGGGGCGGGAATGGTGTGCCAGTGGAAAATCACTTCACCGAACGCCATCTGGTTCGCAGGCGCGAATCGCAGATTGCGGGTCAATTTTAACGCCAGCTGGTCGGCGGTTTCGTTGCCGCTGGAGTCCAGCAGCACCGTGGAAATAACATTGCCGTCAACGTCCACTAAAGCCTGCACACGGCTCGGAACCAGGACATCGTTCAACGGCAGCGATGGCACGGCAACGGCGTTCAGCAGTGGTCGCGCCGCCAATTCGCCCGCGATGTGAAACGTGGACTGCGTCGGCAATGGAGAATTGAAAACCGAATTCGCAACGACCAGCAGCGGCTCCGGTTTGAAGTTAAACTGAAAATCCGCAAACTGGTTCGTCGCCACGAACGCTGTGAACGTCGCGCCCAGTTTTTCAACCGGCAACGGCAGAAATTGCGGCGGTTCAGTGTAAGCAAACGACGGCGGCGTAATCGCCAGCTGCCGCAGCCAGACTGCCGAGGCAAAGTCATTCGCATGCGGTAGGGCGAACAAAGTCGGGTCGCCCAATGCGATGAGTTCGTTGGCGGCAGCGGCGAGTTGCAATTGCGGAACCGGCCCCACCGCGCGCGGGACGATAGGCTTGGTCGCGCCAAAAACAAAGATGAACGCGATATGCGCCAGCAAGACGAGCAAGATAACCGAATAAAATTTCCGCCGACTCCAGCTTTCGCCGGGCGAAGGCAGTTCACTCGGCCTGGACGGTTCGACGACGCCGGCGTTCATGGCTGAACGGGCGCGACGTCCACGCGCGGCAAGGTCGCGAGCAAACTGTTGGTGATGCCGGCATCGCGCGCCAGCAGCGAAAGATGCGCGAGCGTGGCGTAGGTGACATCGCGGTCAGCATGAATGATGAGCGTGAGCGGCTCGCGCGCGCCCTTGCTCGCGGCGGCGAGACTGGTTTTCAACTGCGACTCGGTGACGATCTGATTTTCAAAATACAAACGCCCGCCAGCATCCACCGCCAGCGCGATGGCTGGCTTGTCCACGCCGGGCAAATCATCGGCCTGCGGCGGGCGCAGGGGAATTCCCGCCGTGGGCAGCAGCGCGCCGAGCAGCAAAAAAATCACGACGCAGAAAAAGACGGCGGCAAACGGTGCCACGTCGAAATGACTGCGGATGATTTTGGCGCTGCGGGGAAATTTCATTTGCCGTTGCTGTTTTCGGTCACGATGTTGACGATCTCGGCGGCGGCGCGCTCCATATCGAGGACGATTTTATTTACGCGGCTGACGAGATAGTTGTAGCCCGCGTGCGCTGGAATCGCGAGCGCGATGCCCGCCGCCGCGCAGACGAGCGATTCCCAGACGCCGGCGGACAACATATCTAGATGCGCATAAAGCCCGGCGGCCTGTAGTTTCGTGAACACATGGATGAAGCCGATAATCGTGCCAAACAAGCCAAGCAACGGCGCAATTTGTGCGATGGTGGCGAGCAGGTTTAATTTTTCTTCCAGTCGCGGCACTTCAATCAAACCCGCCTCTTCCACCGCTTCGCGCACGCGGTCGCGGCCAAGTTCGCGCGACAAAATTGCCGCCTTCACCAACCGCGCGACCGGCCCCGCCGTGGCGTCGCAGATGGCGATAGCCTCGACGACGTTGCCGCGCTTGATCACCGTGCGCACGCCGTTGAGAAACTCGGCGGAGTTAATCTGCGCGCGATGGCAATACAACGCCCGCTCCACGAAAACCACGGCCGCAGCGGCAGCGGCGATCAGGATGAGCCAGATGACTGGCCCGCCATTGGCTAAAAGTGTCGGCAACATGGAGGTTTTATAGGCGTTTGCGCGCGAAGTTCAAAGCGCAAAGTTTTTCGTTTCTAAATTCTGGCGTCCCATTTCCCTGTCCGTTATGCTGCCGTCATTATGGCAATCGCAAACGAAAATGTTTTAGTATTTTCCCGCTCATTGTTTGAACAGCTTGGAATTTTTCAAGGTTTCAGCGCCAACGTGAACCGTTACCTGCCAGCAATCCTTGAAAAGAAGCACAATCATTTCATGCCGCGCGCCAAGGCCGAGACCGATCCAAATTTCAAGCAAGTGATTCCTTACGTCATTATCACCGACGGCAAAAACATTTTGCATTACGTTCGCGGCAAGAAAGCCGGCGAGCAGCGGCTCGTCGCCAAAGGTTCCGTCGGCATCGGCGGCCACATCAATAATGACGACGAAACTCTTTTCGGGCTGAATTCATTTGGAATGGAAGCCTTTCAGGACGCCGTGAAGCGCGAGGTTTGCGAGGAGCTTTCCGTGGCGGGCGAATTCAACGCGATTCCCGTCGGTCTCATCAACGACGATTCCACCGAGGTCGGCTCGGTGCATTTTGGCGTCGTCCACGTCTTGCGCTGCCAGCCGGGGCAGGTGCAAAAAAAAGAGCAAGTTATCACGCAGGTCGAATTGCTGCCCATCGAACAATTGAAAGCCAAACGCGACCAGATGGAAACATGGTCGCAGCTTTGCCTCGACAATCTTGCTGCAATATTGAAATGAGTCCCATGCGCGCCCGGCTCAAAAACGCGAAGTTAAAAACTTCCGTCCCACCCCGCTGGCGCAAGGAAGTCGAGCGCGTTCTCATTACCGAAGCGCAACTGGCGCGGCGCGTCAAAACTCTGGCGGGCGAGGTTGAAAAGGATTTTCGCGGGCGCGAAATGGTCATCGTTTCGCTCTTGAGCGGCACGGTGATGTTTCTCGCGGATTTAATCCGGCATCTGGATTTGCCATTACGGCTCGATTTCATGGGCGTGTCCAGCTACGGCAGCGGCACGGAATCCGGCGAATTGGTTTTCACCAAGGAACTGCGGCTCGAAGTGCACGGACGCGACGTGCTGCTAGTGGACGACATCCTCGACACCGGCAAAACCATGAGCCGCGTGCTGCCGAAAATCCGCGCGCTCAAACCGCGCCGCATTAAAACTTGCGTGTTGCTCGACAAACCCGCCCGCCGCGTGGAAAAAATCCACGCCGATTACGTCGGCTTTGCGATTCCCGATCTGTTTGTCGTCGGCTACGGACTTGATTTTGCCGAGCGTTACCGCAATCTGCCCTTCGTTGGCGTGCTGCATCCTCATATATATCAGGAGTCTGGAAAAACAAAACCAGCGCCATGAACGAACTGAATTTAATCAGCCTGCTCGGCTGGCCCGCGATGCTGTTGCTCGCGTGGGCGATTTCCTACAACCGCAAGAATTTCCCCTGGCGCACTGTCATTTGGGGACTCGGTCTGCAATTCACGCTGGCGCTGCTCATCCTGAAAACACCGTGGGGCGGATTGCTGTTTGAATTCGCCGGCAAAATCATCCAGAAGTTGATTCAGTTCTCCGGCGAGGGAACCAAATTTGTTTTCGGCCCACTGGCCGATCCTTTGTTGACCGGAAAAGTTTTCGGCCCGCAAAACAGCGTGGTCTTCGCCATCCTCATCACCGGCACTGTCGTCATCGTGTCCGCGCTGTCGGCACTGTTTTATCACTGGGGCATTTTGCAGCGCGTCGTGCAGGTTGCCGCCTTCATCATGCGCAAGGCGATGGGGACCAGCGGCAGCGAAACACTTTCCGCCGCCGCGAACATTTTCATGGGGCAGACCGAAGCGCCGCTGCTCATCCGGCCTTACGTCCCGCGCATGACGAAGAGCGAAATCATGACCATCATGGTTTGCGGCATGGCTCACATCGCCGGCGGCGTCGCGGCGGTCTATGCCGCGATGGGTATGCGCGCCGGCCACGCGGACACCGCCGGCCACCTGCTCACCGCGTCCGTGCTGAACTGCCCCGCCGCGCTGCTCATCGCCAAAATCATGCTGCCGGAAACGGAAAAGAGCGAAACCGCCGCCGGCGCGCCCGCCATGACGCCGCGCACCACGGCCAATTCCATTGACGCCATCTGTCGCGGCGCGGGCGATGGCTTCCAGCTTTCGCTGAACATCTGCGCGATGCTCATCGGTTTCATCGCCATCATTTCGCTGGCGAATTATGTCTTCGGCTGGACGCAGTTGCACCTCGGCGCGACACACGCGCTGACACTGCAAAATGTTTTCGGCTGGGTCAACGCGCCGTTCGCCTGGCTCATGGGCGTGCCGGCGCAGGATTGTTTGAGCATCGGTCAAATTCTCGGCGAACGCATCGTGCTGAATGAATTTGTCGGCTACCTCGACCTCACCGGTCACGCGGCGCAACTCAATCTCACGCCGCGCAGCTTTACCATCGCCACTTATGCGCTGTGCGGCTTTGCCAATTTTTCCAGCATCGCCATCCAGATCGGCGGCATCGGTTCGCTCGCGCCGGAACGACGCAGCGAAATGGCCAAGGTGGGCCTGCGCGCGATGATCGGCGGATTGCTCGCGGCTTACATGACCGCGAGCCTTGCCGGATTTTTACTCTAATGAACCTGACCAAAAACATGATGCTATCGGGTTGGCTTTTGCTAACCACCCTGCCCTCGCCCGCAAACATCGTTGACGGCAATGCCCAGATTTTCGCCCGAACCAATGATTCGACCGTGGTCATCACCACCACGCGCCGGCTCGCGGGTGCAATCCATTCACTCCGGTGGAACGGACATGAATTCATCAACAGCCACGACCACGGACGGCAATTGCAATCGGCCTGTTCTTTTGACAACACGCCGCTCGCTCAAGCCGAGACGTTCAACCCCACCGAGGCCGGCTCCCGGCGCGACGGCGCGGGCGACGGCACCACCAGCCGATTGCTGGAAATCTCCGCCGCGGGCAACCACCTGCGCACCCGGACGCAAATGGCCTTCTGGCTCCTGCCGGGCGAACGCTCATCCGGCCAACTGGCCCGGAACACCAACGCGTTGTCGGATTATGTGCTGACCAAGGACGTGACCATCGGTTACAAGCAGTGGCCTCAGGCGCTGGATTATCGCGTGACCTTCTCGCTGCCCGACAGCGCTAAACACACTTTCGCCCAATTTGAAGCCCTTACCGGCTATATGCCACCGGAGTTTAATGCTTTTTGGGAATTTAATCCGGCCACCGGAAAGCTGCAACGGCTGGACACCAAATCAAAAGAAATCAAATCTCCCGTGGTGCTCGCGACGGCCGATGGAAAATTCGCGATGGGCATCTTCGCCCCACCGCAAAGCGAACCGGACACGCACGGGCCAAGCTTCGGGCGCTGGAATTTTTCCACCGCGCGCGTAACCAAATGGAACTGCGTTTATCGCGTCAAAAATGCGCAAGGCATCCGCAACGGTGACTACACCTACCGGATGCTCGTGCCGTTCGGGACGCTCGCGCAGGTGGAAAAAATGTTGAACGACTGGCGCGAATTCAAATGGTGAATCAGTAACCGCGTGACGCGAGCAAATCAACTCTTGCTCAAACGCTCGACCGGTTTCTCGAAGAACATCTTGTGCGCTTCGGCGAGGATGGCGGGAATGCGGTCGGCGAACGGACTGTTTTTCAGCGCGGCGCGCAGATCAAGTGTCGCCGCTTTCGCGGCGTTCTCGCCGGGGAACCAATGGTCGGCTTGGCCGAGCAGATTGTAACGCATCTTGCCCCACGCGGTCAGTTCCAGTGGTTTGCCGTAAGTCCAGAGCCGCAAAATCTCGGTGATATTGATGTGGCCGGGAACGTCCACATAGTTTGGCAAGCCTTCAAACCACCACGCACACCAGTCGGCACCCAGAACTTTTTCCATCTCCGCCCGCCAGCGTTTTTCGATGGGTGCAATCGTTGCGGGAATGTGGTCGTAAAAATTCAGCGCGGCGACGTGCTCGTCGAAATCGCTCGGCTTGGCTGCGCCGCAACTCAAGGTGTGGACTTCCGGTCGCGCGAGGCAGTAAAGATCGTTGAACTGCATCGGCGTGAGCGGCACGGAAAGAGAATTGATTTTTTCGCCCGGCTCCTGAAGTTTGCCGCCTTTGTCGTTCGGGCTGATGATGAACACGCCCATGTCCTGCTTTTTCGCGGCGAGAACGGCGGGCCAGTTCAGGTCGTTGACAAAATACCAGTGGAGATTGACGTAATCAAATTCGCCAGTATTGACGGCCTCCAAAATCAAGTCGGTCGTGGCGTGCGTGGAGAAGCCGATGAAGCGGCAGCGGCCTTCCTTTTGCAACTGGCGCGCGGCTTCCAGACAGCCGCCGTTTTTCAGAGACCAGTCGAGCGTCTCGCGGTTATTGATGCCGTGGAGCGAAAGCAGGTCAACGTGATCGAGCTTCAGGTAATTCATCGAAGTCTCGAAAGTTTTCAGAAACTCGGCGGCGCTCGCCTGCGGCGCAACCTTCGTTTGCACAATTATTTTGTCGCGCGGCAGCTTGGGGAGCAGCGCGCCCAACTGCATTTCCGAGGTGCCGTAGCCGCGCGCGGTTTCGATGTGGTTGACACCGAGTTCCAGCGCCCGATGGATGGTGGCTTCGAGATTTTCCTGGTTGGCGCGTGGAATATCCTGCGGAGCGACATCCTGCCACTTGTGTTGATAACGCATCCCGCCGCAGGAGATGACGGGCATCGGCAAATTAGTCCGGCCAAAACGACGATACTTCATGGCGCGGAAAGTAGGCTGACTTTGACGGCAGCGCAAGTGGCGCGGTCAATTTCCCGTCTTCAATTCCACCACGTCGTGCGGCGCAGCCTCGCGCTGGCCGGCGGGACTAACGCGGATGTAACGCGCCTTCGCGCGAAGTTGTTCCAAATCCTTTGCGCCGAGATAACCCATGCCGCTCTGGATGCCGCCGATGAGTTGCGCGAGCACGCGATCCACCGAGCCGCAAACTTCCTTGAG
>CAIOUK010000111.1 GCA_903861445.1 uncultured Verrucomicrobia subdivision 3 bacterium | reverse complement strand
TTTACGGTTCCCGTCCAGCGGCCAGCAATCAAGGCGACAAATTGTCGGAATCATTCCGCTCGGTCTTTGAACTGGCGCTCGAAAGCCAGGGCACGGAGCGCACCGCGCAATTGCTCGAAAAAATGGCGCAGGAACTACGCGCCGCGCCCCTGCCCTCCGCCGGCCTGACGACACCTTACATCAACACGATTCCCGCGTCGCAGCAGCCAGAATATCCGGGCGACCGCGCGATCGAACGCCGCCTCAAAAGCATCATGCGCTGGAACGCGATGGCGATGGTGGTGAAGGCAAATTCGACGACGAATGTCGGCGGCCACATTGCATCTTTCGCGTCGTCGGCCACGCTTTACGAAGTCGCGCAGAACCATTTCTTTCGCGGCGCGTCGGAAAATTTTCCCGGCGACATGGTATATTTTCAAGGTCACGCGGCTCCGGGTATGTATGCGCGCGCCTACATGGAAGGCCGGCTGCAGGAAAAAGATTTGCAAAATTTCCGGCAAGAACTCGCCGAGGGCGGCGGGCTGTCGTCGTATCCGCATCCGTATTTGATGCCGGAATTCTGGCAGTTCCCGACCGTCTCGATGGGTCTCGGCCCGATCATGTCGCTATATCAGGCGCGGTTCAACCGCTACCTGATGGCGCGCGGCTTGGTAAAGTGGGAAACGGAACCGAAGGTCTGGGCGTTTCTCGGCGACGGCGAATCAGACGAGCCGGAATCGCTCGGCGCCATCACGCTCGCAGCACGCGAGAACCTCGACAACCTTGTCTGGGTCATCAACTGCAATCTGCAACGGCTCGACGGGCCGGTGCGCGGCAACGGGAAAATTATTCAGGAATTGGAAGGCCTGTTTCGCGGCGCGGGCTGGAATGTTATCAAGGTCATTTGGGGCACCGAATGGGACGACATCATCAAGCGCGACAAATCCGGCTTGCTGCTCAAGCGAATGGAAGAATGCGTGGACGGCGATTATCAAAAATATGTCGTCGAACCCGGCAGCTACACGCGTAAACATTTCTTCGGCAAATATCCTGAACTGCTCGAACTCGTGACTCATTTGAGCGACGAGCAAATTTCCAAACTGCTGCGCGGCGGTCATGATGTGCGCAAAATGTATGCGGCGTATCACGCGGCCACCAATCACAAAAGCCAGCCGACCATCATTCTCGCCAAGACGGTCAAGGGCTACGGCCTCGGCGAAGCGGGCGAAGGCAAAAATATTTCGCACCAGCAGAAAAAAATGAACGAGAAGGAACTCCGCGAGTTCCGCCAGCGTTTTGACATTCCGATCAGCGATGACGTGATTGCGGACACGCCGTTTTTCCGGCCCGCGCCGGACAGCGAGGAAACGAAGTATCTGCTCGCGCGCCGTCAGGCGCTGGGCGGATTTGTGCCAGCGCGCATCGTCAAGCCGGCCACGCTCGACGTGCCCAAGCTGGATTACTTCGCCGAATTTCTCAAGGGTTCGCCCACCGACGCCTCGACCACGATGGCGTTTGTCCGGCTTATCACCCTTTTGCTGCGCCACAAGTCCGTTGGGAAAAATGTCGTGCCGATCATCCCCGACGAAGCGCGCACCTTCGGCATGGACGCACTCTTCAAGGACTACGGCATTTACTCGCCAAAAGGCCAGCTTTACGAGCCGGTGGACAAAAAATCGCTGCTCTATTATCTCGAAAAAAAGGACGGCCAGATTCTCGAAGAAGGCATCAGCGAGGCGGGCGCGATGTCGTCGTTCATCGCCGCCGGCACCAGCTACGCGTCGCACGGCGTGCCGATGATTCCGTTTTACACTTATTACTCGATGTTCGGCCCGCAACGTGTCGGCGACCAGTTCTGGCTCGCCGGCGACATCCGCGCCAAAGGCTTTTTGCTGGGCGCCACTTCCGGTCGCACCTCGCTCAACGGCGAAGGTTTGCAACATCAGGACGGCCACAGCCTGCTGCACGCGAGCACCATTCCGACCTGCCTGCCGTATGATCCGGCGTTCGGCTTTGAACTCGCGGTGATCATCGCCGACGGCATGCGACGGATGTTTGTCGAGCAAGAGGACATTTTTTATTACCTCGCGCTCTACAATGAAAATCATGCCATGCCGCCGATGCCCGCCGGCGTGGAGGACGGCATCGTGAAGGGACTCTATAAATTCAAGCCCGGTTACGAAGGTGGAAAAATCAAGGCGCACATTTTTGGCAGCGGCTCCATCATGCAGTCGGCGCTGAAGGCGCAGATGATTCTCGCGGAAAAATACGGCGTGAGCGCCGATGTCTGGAGCGCGACGAGCTACAAACTGCTCCGCACCGACGCCATCCGCTGCCAGCGCTGGAATATGCTGCATCCCACGCAGCCGGCGAAAAAATCTTACGTCGAGACGTTGCTGGCGAAAGAGCAAGGCGCGTTCGTCGCTGTCTCGGACAACATCCGCACCGTGCCCGACCAGATTGCGCCGTGGGTGCCCGGCGGTTTGTTCACGCTCGGCACGGACGGTTTTGGTCGCAGCGACACGCGCGGACGGTTGCGCCGGTTCTTTGGCGTGGATGTGGAATCCACCGTCATCGGCACGCTTTACGCGCTGGCGGAGAAAAAGCTGATTGACCGCAAAGTCGTCGCACAAGCCATCAAGGACTTAGGCGTGGATGCGGAAATGATTCAGCCGCAGATTGTGTGACTTGAAATTACACTGGTTTTGTCCATCGGCTGTTAGATTGAACCAATGAAAAGGCCGCCCGGATTCCCTCCGGGCGGCCTTTGAATATTCAGCAGCAAAAGTTTTCTTCTTCGCGGTCTTGGCCTTGCGTTTCTCTCCGATCGCTGCCTGCGCGGCGGCGAGACGCGCCACCGGCACGCGGACTCATGTGCCGGGTAAAGCCGTCGTCAGCGTCCGCCTTTTTTGAGAAATTCTTCCACCTTGCGTTTGATGGTCTGTTCGCTGCCGGGCACGCTCAAGATGTCGCATTCGCTGCCAAGGATGAACGGGTGGCCGCTGGCACGCATCCGCTGGAGCAGCGTGTCGGAAAGCTGGCGCACTTTGGCTACGCTGCATAATTCATCAGAATAAAACTGCTTCGTCGGCAGGTTGCCGTAAAGCACGGTGGACTTCGGCAGCAGTGCGGCGTCTTCCCAAAGCAGCCGCGAACTGCCCAGACTGATCATCGCCGTGTCCACCGCACTGCCGGCGTCTGGCGAGTAAGCGTCTGCGCCGATCTCTTTAGCAAACTCGTGCGTGATGGGCGCGCCGCCCACGAAGATTTTCACGGCCAATCCCGCTTCGCGGATGGCGGAGGCGAGGAACATGGCGAGCTTGCGTCCGAAGCGGTCCGAGAGCGGGCCGACGCGTAGCCGAAGAGCAAGCCGCCCAATGTGGCGACGAGGCAGATGGGCAGCAAGTAGGCGAGGTTGGCGCGGACGGCAGATGGCGGATTGGGTGACACAATTATTTTTCAGTCAGTTTGATTTCCTGCAGACACATTCCGTAGCGGCTGCCCGGCGGATTGCGCTGGATTTTCATACCATTCCAGTCTGGCGCGAAATTGGCAGCGTAACAAAGCCAAAGCGTTCGGCCGTCAGCGCTGATGAACTTGGACGGCAAGTTGACAAAATAGGCCTGCTCACCAAAGTGGTGAAGATATTCTGCCAGCTTGAACGGGCCGGTGATGCGGTCGGATTCGAGGAGGTAGCTGTTGAAATAGCCGGTGGTGTTGCCGCCATCGGTGACGCACATCAGGTATTTTTTTAACGGCGCGTCGTAAGTCATCGTCACACAACCCATATTGTCACGCCAGGCGGCGATGGGTTTGGCTTCGGCCAAGTTGTGCGTCCAGCGCGGTTGGCCCAGAAATCCGTGCCCGGCAAAGAATTCATATTTCGACGCGTCGTTCATGTTGCTGATGTCTGGCGTCACGCGTAGCAGATAAATCTCGTCGCCGGTGATCCAACTGTTGTAGCCGAACCGGCGGTTGGCTCCGTCGTGCGCGCCGTGCGCGACGAGATACGCCTTGCCGTCCGGCGAGTGTTCCAGGTTTTTTCCGAAGTCCACAAAATGCGGCGACCCAATCTTCACCGGTTCACCTTGCAAAGCAGACTCGCCGAACAGCGGCCGATCCGGTGTGCAGGGCGTCTGCATCCACGTCTTGCCGAAATTCGTCGAATACCGGAAGCCGACGAACGGCCCCAGCCACGGCCAGTTGTAATTCGTGCCTTCATGTTTTACGGTGCCCGCCGGATGCAGGCAATAAGTGCCGTAATACCACACGCCATCGAACACGAGGCTGCCGCAGGGATAGCGACCACGATAAGGCGACGCATGCGAGATATAAATTCCCTCGTCAACCACCTGCAAATTCATTGGGTCGTCCCCCACGATTTTAGCAGAACCGGTCGTCGCGTTTTTTTTGGCAGATCCTGATCCCAGACCATTCACGTTGCCATCTGTCCACGGCGAATACAGATTTCCATCGGCAGCCCACGACGGATACCAGGTATCGGCATGCGTATATTCGGCGTGCCGCCCCGTGAACTCGATTCCCTTCAAGCTGCCGGAGGCATTGAACGGACAATCCTTCGGCGTCGCCGCTGGCCATTTACCTGTAAAGGCGGTGGCATCCGTGGTTGATTTGAACCAGACTTTGAACGTCTGGTTTCCGTCGCTGGAAATTTCAAACGGGCCGGGGAACGGATTTTCCCTGTCACGATTATTGCCGAAATAATCGGTGATGATCTTCAACGCCGAGCCGTCGGGATTTTCGTAGGCGCAGCCGGACACTTTCGCTTTGCCAAGCAAATCTGTCGTCACAAGTTTGGCTTCGACATATTTACGCCACGACTTGTCCGCACGCAGCGTGAGATACCAGCCGTCGGCTTTTTGCTCCAGCTTCACGCCGGCATCAAAGTTGGTAGCCACGAGCGACTCGGTGTCAAACTTGGATGTCTGAGTTCCTTTGGTAAACACATTGCCGGCGGCGAAACATGGCAAAACAGATTTATCGAGTTTGCTACCGTCCCAGTTGCCGGCGAAAAGGTTATTGTAAAAACGATGATCGCCGTTGGCGCCGTTCGCCGAGGGATACATTCCGGCGATGGCCGTGTTGTGCGGCGGTTGAAACGGCGTGATGCGATCGTCGCCGAGACGATAGTGAACTTCCCCGATAATTAAATTTTGCGCGAAGGCCATGCCTTCGGAGTCCAGATCCAAGGCTCGCTTGGACAACAGCACATTGTTGGCGACCAGCAAAGGGCCGTGCTGCATTTCCAAAAAAATGTCCTCGGTATTGTCGTGCATCAGATTGCCGATGATCTGGCTACCCTGTCCCATCCAGTCCAGCCAGATGCCAGCTCGATCCCCGCAGTGATAAATGTGGTTGTGGCGAATCACCACATCAATCGCCCCGTGGAACTTGATGCCGGCCATTTCAAAACCGCGGTAAAGATCGCGGACATGAATGTCGTGAATTTCGTTGTCGGCAATGGTGCTGAACGCGCAGCCCAAGCTGCCGACAATGCCCGTCTGCTCGCAATGCGAAATCTCGTTGTTGCGGACAAGGTGACTGCCGACGGTGGCCTTGTTCCAGCCGTTCGTCAACGCGCGTTCCGTAGTGGCGACGTATCCGCCCGTGCCGCCCTTCATCTCTTTTTTCAACCACTCCGGTTTATCCTGAATCGCCTCGCCGTTGTCCCAATCGTCGCCATATTTGCCGAGTGCCACGCCGCAACACGGCGAATAGCAAATGCGGTTGTTCTCGATGATCCAGCCTTTGCACCAGTAGGCGGAAATGATGCCAATCTGCGCGGCTGTGGGCGGTGCCCACGGCGCGGCGGCGGCGCGCAACTCAAAGCCGCGCACGGTCAGGTAATTGATGCCGGTCTGCGCCGGCGTGAACACCGTCTGGCGGACGTTGAATTCAACATTGGCCGCGTTCGGATTAACGCCTGGGAACTGCGCCCAGAGCGTGGTATTCGTCGCATCCACTGACGCAAACCACAAGGCGTTGCTTCCCGCAGCTTGCAGGATGTTGCTTTGGTTAGTCGTTTCCGTCAGCCAGTCGCCATTGAGATATACCGCGCCGGTGTGGTAGCCGCCGGGATTTTTGCACCAGTCACCGTGCAGAACATCGCGGTAGGGATTGAACGTGCCAAAGAACGTATTCGGAATAACCACACGCCAGGTATCGTTCGTCACCCGCGTCCAGTTGCACGCCGGTTCTGCGCCGGTGATGACGACCTTTTCGCCCGGCGCGGCCTGATACACGATGCGCTTCGTGTCCGAAGCGCCGCCGCGCGGCGGGTTGATACGTTCGCGGTAAATGCCGGCATGGACGGTGATGACATCGCCGGGCTGGGCGAGATTGGCAGCATGTTGAATGGTGCGGAACGGCGACTGCTTCGTGCCCGGGTTGGCGTCCGCGCCATTCGTTGCGACGTGGAATTCGGTGGCTTGCGCCGCTAAGGCGAAGACAAGGAGAACAAGGAGGTTTTGGAGTTTCACGAGTGTTTTGGTTTTGTGGTAAAATTTATTTCGTGCTGTCCTTGATGGCGCGGCACACCGTGAGAACACTTTCGATTCGTGAGTTGTTAATATTTCTGGTTGTTTGAAAAATTGATTTTACCGGTAATTGCAAAGCCGTCAATCAGGCCCACAAAAAAGCCGCTCCGGTTTCCCGGAGCGGCTTTGAATTTTTCCGGTAGGGCGGCGCTGCTGCGCCGCCTTTTGGCAGACCCGCAGGTCTGCCCTACCAAGTTTAAATTATTTCTTCTTCGCCTTGCGCTTCTCTTCGATGGCGGCTTGCGCCGCAGCCAAACGAGCGACGGGCACGCGATACGGCGAGCAGCTCACGTAGGTCAAACCGACGCGATGGCAGAACTTGACGGAGTCGGGATCGCCGCCGTGTTCGCCGCAGATGCCGAGCTTGATGCCGGGACGGGTCTTGTTGCCCTTCTCCGCTGCGATCTGGATGAGCTGACCAACGCCGGTCTGGTCGATGGACGCGAACGGATTCTTCTTCACGATTTCGTTTTCGGTGTAAGCACCGAGGAAGGAACCAGAGTCGTCGCGGCTCATGCCGAGGCAGGTTTGCGTGAGATCGTTCGTGCCGAAGCTGAAGAATTCAGCCGTCTGCGCGATCTCATCGGCGGTCAACGCGCCACGCGGAATTTCAATCATCGTGCCGACGGAGTAGGAAATTTTCACTTTCTTTTCCTTCTGCACGAGCGCGGCGACTTCGTGGACGATGGCGACCTGCAAATCCAATTCCTTCTTGAAGCCGACGAGCGGAATCATAATTTCAGGCTTGGCCTTGAAACCTTTCTTGGTCGCATCGGCGGCGGCTTCGAGCACGGCGCGCGC
>CAIOUK010000110.1 GCA_903861445.1 uncultured Verrucomicrobia subdivision 3 bacterium | reverse complement strand
GTCTCGGTAATTCCGGCGATGCTCACGGTCGCAGTGATTCCATTCGGCTCGGTCATCGGCGATCAGAAGATGGTCATCGCGGATTTGAACGTCGGCATCCTCTACACGTTCGGCATCGTCTCGATGGGCGTTTATGGCATCGTGCTCGCGGGCTACGCGGCGAACTCGAAATATCCGATGTTCGGCGGCATCCGTTCGAGCGCGCAGATGATCTCGTATGAAATTTCGATGGGCATGTCGGTCATTCCCGTGCTGCTGATCGTCGGCAATTTGAATCTCGGCGCGATCATCGGCTGGCAGGCAATGCACGGCTGGATGGTGATGTATGCGCCGATCTCGTTTGTGATTTTCATGATCGCCTCGTTCGCCGAAACGAACCGCACGCCGTTCGATTTGCCGGAAGCGGAAACCGAACTCGTCGGCGGCTATCACACCGAATACGGCTCAATGAAATTCGCGCTGTTTTTCCTCGCCGAATATTCCAACATGGTCTCCTCGTCCGCGATGATGGTGACGCTATTTTTCGGCGGTTGGACGCTGCCGTTCTGGGGACTCGATCACGCGGCGACTTCGCTCGGCATGGGCATCGCGCACATTTTGGTTTTCATCGCGAAGATGTTGTTTTTCATGGTGGTTTTCATCTGGGTGCGCTGGATGTTCCCGCGTTTCCGTTACGACCAGTTGATGGATCTGGGCTGGCGACGGTTTTTGCCGCTCGCGTTGGTAAACATTTTAATCACGGCCGTCTGGCTGTGGATGAGGAGCTGATATGCCCGTTGTTGTAAATCGCAAAGTCCTGACGTTTTGGGAAAAACTTTATCTGCCGGCCATCGTCGGCGGATTGAAAGTCACGCTCAAGCACGCCTACAACACGTTGTTTCTCGGCAAGGTCGTGACGATGGAATATCCCGAGCAGAAATGGACGCTGCCGACGGGCTATCGCGGCGCGCCGTATCTGGTCAAGGATCAGGACAACAACACGAAATGCGTTTCGTGCCAGCTCTGCGAATTTGTCTGCCCGCCGAAAGCCATCCGCATCACGCCGCCGGGTCAAAACGGCCAGAAAGCCGACCGCGCGAACGCGGAAAAGATGCCGGCGGAATTCGAGATCAATATGCTGCGTTGCATCTTCTGCGGCTTTTGCCAGGAAGTCTGCCCGGAAGAAGCGATTTTTCTGCAGCAGGATTATTCGCTCACCGGCTTGAGCCGCAGCGAGATGATTTACAACAAAGAAAAACTCCTGTCGCTTGGCGGTGAAGTTGGTGGCATCCAGAAGTGGAAACTGAAACTGGACGAAGCGAAGGCGCAGGAAAGTTTCCCGGTGAAACTCTAATCAGCAATGGAACAAATCAACAACTTGGTCAGTGGCGGCGCGGTCGAAGACGTGTTCTTTTACGTCTTCGCGGCGTTGACACTGCTGTGCGCCATTCTCGTCGTCGCGAATCCGTTCAGCCGCAATCCGGTCACGAGCGCGATGTTTCTCGTGCTGACGATTATCTCGATGTCAGGTTTGTTTCTGCTGCTGCACGCGTTTTTTCTCGCTGCGGTGCAAATCCTGGTTTACGCCGGCGCCGTCATGGTGCTGTTCCTGTTTGTCATCATGTTGCTAGATTTGAAAGAAGAGCAACGGCGCCGCATTAAATTCTTCGGCCTCGCCGCCGGCTTGGTTTCCGTGGGCATCGTCGTGAGCATTTTCATCAAGTCGCTCGCGTCCATCAAACCCAATGCCGCTTCGCCCACGCTCGAAGGTGAAACCTATGCGCTCGGCAAACTTTTGTTTACGCAATACACGCTCCCGTTTGAAATCGTCTCCGTGCTCCTGCTCGTGGCGATGATAGGCGTGATTCTCTTGAGCAAAAAGAAACTCGAATAAAATGCACGTCGGACTTGAACATTATTTGGCGGTAAGCATGGCCTTGTTTTGCCTCGGTCTGCTTGGCGTAATTTTGCGCCGTAATCTGCTCGTGATTTATATGTCGCTGGAGCTGATGCTCAACGCCGCCAATCTGGCGCTCGTCTCCTTTTCGCGGTTCAACAATAAGCTCGACGGCCAGGTGCTGGTGTTTTTCATCATCACCGTGGCGGCGGCGGAAGTGGCGGTCGGCCTCGCGCTGATCGTGGCGCTCTACCGCAAGCGCCAGTCCGCGCATATCGAAGATTTGACATCGATGAAACTCTGACGGATGAAAAACGAACTTTTTCCATGGCTGATTCTGTTTTTGCCGCTGCTCTCAGCGACAGTGATTGCGCTGTTCACGTTGCGCAGTAAAACCGTCAGCAGCCTCATCTCCATCGGCGCGGTCGCGGCGGGATTCGTGCTGACCTGCCTGTTCGTCAACGCCAACGGAATTCATTTCAGCGGTGAAACGTCCGTCAACTGGCTCACGATCGGCGGCTTGAATGTGGACTTCGGCCTCAAGCTCGATGCGTTGAGCATGATGATGCTCTTCGTCGTCACCGGCGTCGGCGGCTTGATCCATATTTATTCCTACAGCTATATGGACGAAGATGCGGGCAAGTCGCGCTTTTTCGCGTTCTTGAGTTTGTTCACGTTCTCGATGCTCGGCATCGTGCTGGCGAACAATTTCCTGATGACCTTCATTTTCTGGGAACTGGTCGG
>CAIOUK010000109.1 GCA_903861445.1 uncultured Verrucomicrobia subdivision 3 bacterium | reverse complement strand
TTTTTACGACCCGCCAACGGATAAACAGATTCCTTCCCGCGCCAGCAAACGGCGTTTCCATTCTAATCCGCCCGAAAAGCCGCCGATTTTTCCATTCGCCGCCAGCACGCGATGGCACGGGATCAAAACGGGAATCGGATTTGCCCCGCACGCCCCGCCCACCGCGCGCACGGCTTTCGGCCGGCCGATGGCACGCGCAATTTTGCCATAGCTTTTGGTCTGACCAAAAGAAATCTTCCGCAGCGCGTGCCAGACTTTTTTCTGAAAATCCGTCCCCACCAAATCCAGCGGTGGAAATTTTACGGGCGCGCGACCAGCCAGAATTTTTTTGAGCGCCGCTTCCGTCGCAGCGTGCCAGCCGCGCATTTTGGCGGGGATGATTTCCTTCTTGGCGGCGCGGGCAGACCGCCCGCCCGGATGGGGAAAACTTAATTCCGTCAGACCGTTTTCCGAATAGCCGGCAAGGAATTCGCCGTCCGGCGTGACGGCCGGAATTTTGAACAGCGTTTTTTTCATTCAATGTCTCAGCATTAAAAACAGCCCCAGCAGCACGGCGGTGACCACGATGACCAGCGCAAAAAAACGGTTCCGCGCCACGCGCTTTTCGTAGCGCAGCGGGCGCAAGCCCTGCACGCCGCCGGCGGCGAGATAATTTACCAAGCGCGGATTACTCGTGGTTGGTCCGCGAAAATGATTACGCAATCGGTTGAACAGCGCGGGCAGGTCGTATTTGCGCACGCCGAGGTTATTGAACAATTCCGTGGTTTCGTGCCCGCTGGATGAGGTGAGCCGGGTCTGATTGATTTTCTCGAAAACGGGCTCGCTGATTTTGGGCATTGGCGCGGGCGCAGGTTTTTCGGCGGGGCGGAAAATGGTTTCGCCCTGCGGCATGGCGGTGGAACGCAGTTTGGGCGCCGCCGGGCGCGCCACCTGCGAGTCGAGTTTTTTGATTTCGGCCTCCAAGGCGGCGATTTCCGCCGTCAGCGCGCGCGCCTTATCGGAAATCAGGTCCGGCTTTTTGTTCAGCAAGCCCATGTCACTTGCGGAGAAGAATCGCGATGAAGATGCCCAGCGCGCCGAGCGCCACGAGCAGCAGCGGCCAAGTCATTGCCAGCCCGATTTTGCAGAGCTGGCCGAACGGCAGTTCCGCCAGCGACGGCGCGGCGGCGGCGGGAGAATTTTTATCCAGCGGCGCGGCGGCATTTTTGGTTTCGCCCGCGAGCGCGGAGATTTTCAAGCGCGCGGAATTCCATTCCATCCGCGCGTTTTCAATCGTGGTCAGCGCGCGGGTCAGTTCCACCTGAAAATTTTCCTTTGTCCAGGTTGCGTCGTTGATGGCCTGCACCTTCGCCATTGCCGCACGAAAGTCGGCGATGGTCTTGACCATCTGCTCGGCATCGCGGCGGGCGACAAACTCGGCTTCTTCGAGCAGGCCAAGTCCGCGCGTGAGGTTCTGGACGATTTCATCGCGGCCGGTAGTGAATTCATTTTGGCGGCGGCGTAATTCCTCGAGGCCGGCGCGTTCGCGCTCGAGTTCCTCCTGCGCGCGCTTGAGTTCGACGAGTTTTTGCTGTGCCTCGACCACCTTGCGGTTCACGTCGTCGGGCGACGGCGTGCGGCCATAGCCGGATGTGGCCGCAGATGAGGGCGATTTTTGTGCGAGAAAATCGGTGTCAATAAATTCGGTGGAATCGTATTCGCCAGCCATGAGGCGATTCTAGCCCCGCGTTAAAAAGAGTAAAGCGGCTTTACGTCGGCAAAAGCGCTCCGACCCAAAATGTAAATTCGACGAAAGCTCCGTGCGATGGCAGGATGTCCGTGCGAACCAATGTCCTCGCCGCTCACAACCGAACTGCACGTCGCCGGCATGACCTGCAACAATTGCGCCCGCAAAGTTACCGAGGCCGCGCAGAAAATCCCCGGTGTTCACAGTGTCAGTGTGAGCGTCGCCGCCGAACGCGCCAGCGTGCGGTGGCATTCTGCCGAGGGGGAAAATGTTCCCGCCGTGCTCGCGGCGATTTCTCAGGCGGGATTTTCCGCCAAAGAAATTTGCGCTGAAAAAGCTGACGAAGCCAAACAAAGCAGCTGGCAATGGAATTTGATCATCGGCCTTGCCGTCACCGCCGCGCTGATGGTTGGCGAATGGGGTTTTGGCCTGATGATGACGGGCTGGTTTCGCTGGGTGTCATTCTGCCTCGCGGCGTGCGTCCAGGTTTTCTGCGGCGCGCAATTTTATCGCGGCGCATGGCGGCAGCTCAAAGTCGGCCAGTCCAACATGGACGCGCTGGTCGCGCTCGGCTCCACGACGGCGTTCAGTTTCAGTTGCTGGGTTTTGTTTCGCGGCACCGGTGGCCACATTTATTTCATGGAAGCCGCCGCCATCATTTCGCTCATCAGCTTCGGCCACTGGATTGAAGCACGCGTGAGCGACCAAGCTTCCGGCGCATTGAAATCATTGATGCAACTCGCGCCGCCGACGGCAAAAAGAATTCAGGAGTCAGGAGGCAGAAGTCGGAATCTGGAAACGGCGGGCTTTGATTTGCGCACCGCTTCATTTTCAAAATCGGCAATCAGCAATCAGCAATTAGCAATTGAAGAGGAAATTCCCGTTTCCGATTTAATAATCGGCGACCGCATCGCGCTCCGCCCTGGCGACCGCGTGCCGGTGGACGGCGTCGTGCTGGAGGGCAAATCCGCCGTGGACGAGGCTAT
The DNA here is from genome assembly GCA_903861445.1 of uncultured Verrucomicrobia subdivision 3 bacterium. GTDB lineage: Bacteria > Verrucomicrobiota > Verrucomicrobiia > Limisphaerales > UBA11358 > UBA11358. The sequence continues at coordinate 21,704 of CAIOUK010000109.1, read as the reverse complement.
GCTCACCGGCGAATCCATTCCTGCCGACAAAAATGCCGGTAGCGAACTTTTTGCGGGCACGGTGAATTTGAACGGCCGGCTCGTCCTGCGCGTCACCGCCACCGGCGATGCGACGGCGCTGGCGCACATCATCGCCGCCGTGCAACGCGCGCAGACCAGCCGCGCCGACATCCAGCGCCTCGGCGACCGCATCAGTAACGTCTTCGTGCCAATCATCGTTGCCATCGCATTGGCGGCGGGAATCTTCTGGTTCTTTCATTCGGGTGCAGAAAGAGCTTTTGTCATCACGGCGGGAGTTTTAATTGTCGCCTGTCCGTGTGCGATGGGCTTGGCCACGCCTGCCGCCATTATGGCCAGCGCCAATGCCGCCGCGCGCCGTGGCATTTTGATCCGCGATGGCGTGGCTTTGGAGAAAGCCGGCCAAATCACGGCGGTGATTTTTGACAAGACCGGCACGCTGACGTTGGGCAAGCCGGAAGTGGCGGCGGAACAAGAATTCAAAATTCAAAATTCAGAATTCAGAAGTTTAGCGGCGACGCTTGCCAAAAATTCTACGCATCCAGTCAGCCAAGCCATCGCCAAAGCTTCAAAAGAAACAGTCGCCATTTCCGACTGGAGGGAAGTTCGCGGCTGCGGCGTGGAAGCCAAATCGGCAATCGGCAATCGGCAATCGGCAATCCAACTTGGCTCGCTTCGCTGGCTGCGTGTATCTGGCACGGACTTAGCGGTAGGTGAAAAATTTATTGCCGAATGGTCGCAGCAGGGCGCGACGATGGTCGGGTTGGCGACGGAAACGGAATTGCTCGGCCTATTTGCCGTGCGCGATGCACTCAAAAACAACGCCACCAAAGTCGTCGGTCAACTGCAAGCGCAAGGCTTCAAAACTTTTCTCCTGACCGGCGACAATGCTTTGACCGCCGCCGCCATCGCCAAACAGGTTGGCATCACGCCGGAAAATGTGTTTGTCGAAGTGCGGCCGGAACAGAAAGCTGAATTTGTGAAGCAGCTGCAGGCGCGCGGCGAACGCGTGGCGTTTGTGGGCGCCGGCATCAACGACGCGCCGGCGCGTACGCAGGCCGACCTCGGCATCGCCGTGAGCCGCGCCAGCGACGTGGCGCGCGAGGCGGCAGACATCATTTTGCTGAAATCGGAGATCGAGGCTGTGCCGGAGGCGCTCGGCTTGGCGCGCGCGACGTTGCGCACCATCAAGCAGAATCTGTTCTGGGCGTTTTTTTACAATGCCCTTGGCGTGCCACTGGCAGCCGCCGGCATCATCAGCCCGATTTTCTGCGCGGCGGCGATGGGTGTTTCGGATTTGATTGTCATCGGCAATGCGTTGCGGTTATTACGCTGGCGGCAAAAGTGATTCCTGAATTTTATTTCTTTAGTTAGCAGCGCGTTTAATCTTTCCATGAAATGAATCTTGGGACTGGAACCATCTGGTCATTGGCTTGTGCGCTGGCGGGCGTGGCGCTTGGCCGGTGGTTTTCTAAAAGGCGCAGTCCCTATTGGTTGTTGGGCTACTTCCTTCCGCTCACTTTGATTTTTATTTATGGGGTGGCTATTCATATTCCGGCACTGGCATTCACGCCGCCGATTTCGTGGATGATGATGGGGCAAAGAAAATTCGCCATATTTGGCTTCATCGCCGCAATGGTTTTGACCACGCCTGTGTCACGCTTGCCGTTGAAGCGGGACCGGGTCGTGATTTCGATTTTAACGGCCACCATAGTTTTATTTATGTCGGTCTGGCCATTCCTCGCGCCATTATTCAATCGAACCCAGCTTGCTCTTCTGAAAACCCGCGTTGATGGCGACGGCGTTTGTCTTCAAAACACCGGCTACACTTGCGGTCCGGCTTCTGCAGTTACCGCTTTGCGCAAGCTCGGGCTTCCGGCCGAAGAAGGGCAGATCGCGATTCTTTCCGGCACGAGTTCCACGACCGGCACGCCGCCGGATATTCTGGCCGAAGTTTTACTGAAGCAATATGGTCAGGTTGGCTTGGTGGTAAAATATCAGCCATTCAAAACCATCGCCGAACTCAAGAGTGCCGGTCTGACGCTGGCCGTCGTCAAGTTCGGCTTCATGGTTGACCATTATGTGACAGTGCTTGAGGTAACGGATTCGCAAGTTATCGTCGGCGACCCATTGAATGGTCTGGAAAAATTATCTTACGCAGAATTCGCGGACAAATGGCGGTTCTCCGGCATTGTGCTTAAACGGAAAATCTAGCGAGTGAAATTCATTTTCCCCGCGCGGAATTTCGCTAGACTCCGCGCATGAATTTGTTGCCGTTCGGAAAATTACCGCCCGCCAAACCGCGTTCGTTCATCCCAACCGAAATCAACCTCGGTGACTGGCCGCAGATTGCGCCACTGTTTGACCAACTCGAGGTGCGTGCCGCACAGGCCACCGATGCCGCTGCGTTTGAAAAATGGCTGCTGGACTGGTGCGAGCTTTCCGCCGCGCTGGATCAGGAAGGCTCCTGTCGCAACATCGCCATGACCTGCCACACGGACAATGCCGACGCAGAAAAGGCGTTTCTGCATTTCGTCGAAAACATCGAGCCGCAACTCAAGCCGCGCCAGTTTGCGCTGGAGCAACTTTACGTCGCCCATCCGCAGCGAAAAAATCTACCAAAACCGCGCTACGAAGTATTTGACCGCGATGTGGCGAATCACGTCCAACTGTTCCGTCTGGAAAACGTGGCGCTGGAAACCGAGGAGGCCAAGCTCGGCCAGCAATACCAAAAACTCATCGGCGCGCAGACGGTGAATTTTCGCGGCGAAGAAAAGACGCTCGTGCAGATGGGCCGCTATTTGGAAGAACCAGACCGCGCGCTGCGGCAGGAGGCGTGGATGCTGGTCGCCAATCGGCGTATGCAGGACGTGGATAAGTGCGAGGAAATTATGGACGAGCTAATTAAGCTGCGGCACCAGATTGCGAAAAACGCCGGCTTCAACAATTATCTCGAATTCATCTTCCGCCAGAAAGGCCGGTTCGATTACACGCCGGCGGATTGCGTAAAATTTCACGGCGCGATTGAAAGCGAAATCATGCTCGCCGTCCGCGAAATCCAGAACGAACGCCGGCTGAAATTAAATTTGGAGAAGCTGCGTCCGTGGGATTTGGCCGTGGATCCGCAGAACCGCGCGCCGCTGAAGCCGTTCGCTGATGTCGGCGAAATGGTGGCGCGCACGCAGAAGATTTTCAACCACCTCGACGCGGAGCTGGCGGGAAATTTTCAGGAGATGCAGGACAAGAAGCTGCTCGACCTCGATAACCGCAAGGGCAAGGCACCGGGCGGCTATCAGTCCACGCTGGCAGAGGCGCGCGTGCCGTTCATCTTCATGAATGCCGTCGGTGTGCAGCGCGATGTGGAAACCATTTTGCACGAAGCCGGTCACGCGTTCCACGCGCAGGCCACGCGCGGCGAAGATTTATATCCGTATCGCAGCGCGCCGATTGAATTTTGCGAGGTCGCCTCGATGGCGATGGAACTGCTCGGCAACGAGTTCATCGAGGAATTTTACGTGCCGGCGGAAGCGGCGCGCGCGCGCCAGACGCACCTCGAAGGCATCATCGGATTTTTCCCGTGGATGGCCACGGTGGACGCGTTTCAGCATTGTATTTACACGCATCCCGGCCACACGCGCGCCGAGCGCAAGGCGGCTTATATGCAACTCATGGATCGCTTTGGTGGCGATGTCGATTATTCCGGCTTCGAGGAAGTGCGGGCGCACTCGTGGCACCGGCAGTTGCACATCTTTTTGTATCCGTTTTATTACGTCGAATACGGCATCGCGCAGCTCGGCGCGTTGCAGGTGTGGGCGAATTCCAAGGCGAACAAGGCGAAGGCGCTGGCCGATTACAAAAAATCCCTAACGCTCGGCGGTTCCCGGCCGCTGCCGGAACTGTTTGCGGCGGCGGGTTGCAAGCTGGAATTCAGCGCGGCGACCATCAAGCCGCTGATTCAACTGGCGGGTGCGGAGTTGAAGAAGTTTTAGCGGTTACGGCAAGCCTGCTGTTATTCGTTTGTTAGCCGAGACGTGCAGCCAAACCTCATATTAGGCCGCTGGTTTGGATAATCACCATTTCCACTTTGTGATTTTCGAAAGCGAGTGAGCCTCAATCAAAATGGGTGTTCGATGATGGCCTGTTACTGACTCGAAAAGTGTTCCCACCGCCTTTACCTTTTTCCCAATAAATTTATTAGCATTTGTTTGTGCTGAATCAAACGCAACAAGCTGAACGAAATATGTTGTTCGAGCTTCGGGTGTAAAGGCTGAAAGGTTGCTGTCGCCGTGTAATTGTTCCACGAGCGGAGCGGGCAACTGGAGAAAATATGATTGCTCAATTCGGTCGCTTTCCGGGCTCTCTCCGTAGTTTGGCGGACCGATAAACTCCCCGACCATCAAGATGCCTTCAACCGCAACCGATGATGAAGGGGTAGGAGGCTTCGCTTGAGCATAAGTCACCGCGAATGCAAACAATAGGAATAGGGTAAATAAATTTTGAAATCTCATGGTGTGTAAATCTAATGGACGACGGATTATTCCGCCTGTTTGGTTTAATGAATTGGCAAAGACGGCATTGGCCGCCTTTATTATTCGTCAACGAATCCGGTTTATTTCACGCCGGAATTTTGTTTAAGTCAAGCCATGGACGCCGCTTTGCCGCCGCTCACTGCCAGCACGCTTTACCTCGTGGCCACGCCGATTGGCAACCTCGAGGACATCACGCTGCGCGCGCTGCGCGTGTTGCGCGAGTGCGATGTGGTCGCCGCCGAGGACACGCGGCGCTCCGGGCAGTTGCTGAAACATTTTGGCATCAGCAAACCGCTGTTGAGCTATTTCCAATTCAACGAGGCGCGGCGCAGCGAGGAAATCATCGAGCGGCTTCGGCGCGGCGAAAAAATTGCGCTGGTCACGGACGCCGGCAGTCCCGGCATCAGCGATCCCGGCGAACGCGTGGTGAAAGCCGCCATCGCCGCCGGCTTCCGCGTGGAAGCGGTGGTGGGCGCGTGCGCGCTGGTCAGCGCGCTTACGGCGAGCGGTTTGCCGACGGAGGAATTTCATTTCGTCGGTTTCCTGCCGCACAAATCCGGCCAACGGCGGAATCAGCTTGAAGCGCTGAAGACCGTTCCCGGCACTTTGGTTTTCTACGAGTCGCCGTATCGCATTGAGAAGCTGCTCGGCGAGCTGAACGAAATTTATCCCGAACGCGATGTGGTGCTGGCGCGGGAGCTGACGAAGAAGTTCGAGGAGTTTCTGCGCGGCAAAGCAGCAGAACTGCTCGCCATCGCGCAGAAGCGAAGTTTGAAGGGCGAGTTTGTGGTGCTGGTGGCCGGAGCAAGTTAAGCGGCTGTCAGCAAATCCATTTCAAAATCTGTTCCGCTGATTCCTTTGACGCGGTGCCGAGGACGTTGTGGTCGGCGGAACGGATGATTTTGTATTCGCGCAGGGCCGGACAATTTTTCATCAGCCAGCGCCGCACGGGCGAGCACGGCACCACCGGATCGAGCAAACCGGAGAGGCCATAAATCGGCAGCCGGGTTTCCATGGCCGTTTCGCGTGGGTCGTTTTCCGCAATCAAGTGCAGGCGATGCTGCGCGGCGCGGCGGTCCAGCTCCGTCCGGCGCGCGATAAATTCATCAATGTTTTCAAGCGTTTTCGGCGAACGCCGAAAGCGGTAGCGCGCAATTTTCGCGTAGCTGAACAGGAGCCACACCACCACAGCCAGCGGAATTTTTCCCGCCAGCTTTTCCGCCAGCCGGACAGTGCCGCGCAGCGGATGTTTCACAAAGCCGCCGGCGAGAATCACGCCCTGCGCCGGAAATTTGCCGCGCGCGACCAGCGGCCACACGATTTGTGAGCCGTAAGATTCGCCAAGCAGCCAGCCGGTGGTGATGCCGTTTTGCGCCAGAGCGGCTTCGATGGCGGCCGCGTAATCGTCCAGCGACCAGTCCAGCGTGCGGGGATAGGTGAACTCCACAAACCGCACCCGACCTGCGAGCGCGTGGCGGAAGCCGCCGATGATCGTCCAGTCACCATGCAAACCGGGCAGGTAAATCAAAGTCGGCAATGAGGCGTCGCCATGAATCCGCAGGCGCAATTGCTCGTCATCCGGGCCGGTCTGCGCTCCCGGCATCGGGGCTTTAGGTTTTGTATTCAATGCCTTCATGCCCGCAGTCTATCTGGCGGCTGGCCGGCGGCAGAATTGATAAAACATCTTTCGCTATTGATAGAAACAATGGCCGGCTTTGTGGCATCCAGCGTTGGCGTCTAGAAAATTTCCAGTTCAGATGCTCACGTGAGCTTCGGGAAAAATTCGTGCGCGGTGTGGCAGGTTGCCGCGCTTAATTCCTCCAGCGAACACAGCTTCACCTGCGCGACGGTTTCGGCGATCTCTTTCACATAGGCCGGTTCGCAGCGCTTGCCGCGATACGGCACCGGCGCGAGATATGGGCAATCCGTTTCCAGCATAAGCCGATCCAGCGGCGTCGCGGCCATGGCGTCGCGGATGTTCTGGCCGTTCTTGAAGGTGACGATGCCGGTGTAACTCACCAGCCAGCCGAGCGCCAAAATCTTTTGCAAACGCTCCACGCTTTCGCCAAAGCAGTGAAATACGCCGCGCGTCTGGCTGGCGAACGGCTGGATTTGCGCAAACAAATCGTCGAATGAACTGCGCTGGTGGATGACGCAGTTCAAATTCAATTCCGCCGCGACTTCGAGTTGCTGCGAAAAAATCTCCGCCTGCTTCCGTTTGTAAGCGTCGTCTTCCGCCGCGCTACCGCCAGCTGCGCTCGGCAGGCGATAGTAGTCCAGCCCGCATTCGCCGATGGCGACGGCCTTGGGATGGCGCGCGAGTTCGCGCAGGGCAGGGCGAATGTCGGCGGGCGCTTCGTGGGCGTTGCTGGGATGCCAGCCAACGGCGGCATAAATCTGTTCGTGCCGTTCCGCGAGTGCGAGGGCGCGACGGCTGCTGTCGAGGTCGGTGGCGATGGCAATGATTTTGGTGATGCCCGCCGCCTGCGCTCGCGCGAGCACGTCGGCGAAATCTGCCTTGTAATCGTCGTAATCGAGATGCGCGTGCGTGTCGTAAAAAAACGGCATTGCGCAGAAATCATGCGCCAGCGGCGAAATGAAGTCCATGCCGGACTGTCGGGTGTCAGCGGGAAGACAACTAATTCACCTTTGCCGCCGGTCAGTCGGTTGGCAACCCAACTGTGTTTCTGGAGCAAGGAAGCGAAGCTTGTTTATTTAGGGCGGCGGAATTAACGTGTCGGCATGAGCAATGGCAATGGTTTTATTCAAGAAGATCCCTGGCGCATTTTCCGCATAATGGCGGAATTTGTGGATTCGTTTCAGACCATGTCCCACGTCGGCCCGGCGGTGACAATTTTTGGTTCCGCGCGCACGAAGCCGTCGGATAAATATTACCGCGCCAGCATGGAGATTGCCAAGGGGCTGGCGAAACATAACCTCGCCGTCGTCACCGGCGGCGGGCCCGGCATCATGGAGGCGGCGAATCGCGGCGCGGCGCACGCCGGCGGCAAATCCGTCGGCCTCAACATCGAGCTGCCGCACGAGCAAAGCGGAAATAAATACGCCAACGTGCCGATTCATTTCCATTACTTTTTTGCGCGCAAGGTTTGTTTTGTGAAATACAGCCTGGGCTTTGTGTTCATGCCCGGCGGTTTTGGGACGCTGGACGAATTTTTTGAAGTGCTCACGCTGGTGCAGACCGAGCGCATCCCGCAATTCCCGCTGATTCTTTTCGGCTGCGAACATTGGGAAGGCTTGCTCCACTGGATGAAAAAGGAGCTGGAGTTGAAAAACAAATTTATCAGTCCCGGCGACCTCGATCTGGTGTGTGTCACCGACAGTCCTCAGGAAGTCGTGGAACTCATCCGGGATTACGAACGTCGCCTCGGCACGCCCGGCGTGTTGCCCAAGGCATTTGCGTGAATGAAAGCGCGAACAATAGATTTTTTATTCTTTGGGAGTATAACTCTTTTGTTGGCGGCGTTTGTCTCAATGTGGGTGCTTCCAGTTTACCAATATCGCCATGAGTGGCAGGTGAGACATCAGCAGTTACTTGATTTTCAATCGGCGATTAAACCGGTTTTGCAATCTGATCCAAAATTTCAATTTGTGTATTGTGGCCAATATACCGGCGGAAGAAGGGGTTGTTTGGGTGGATTTGTTGACTCTACAAATGACCTTGAAAGAATGCAGGTGATTTATTCAATGATGATTTCAAATCATCCTGCACGGGTTGAATTTCGAGTGAAAATTGACAAGCACATTTTAAATTAACAACCAATGCGCCCGCTGCTCCAAGTCATTTCCACGGTTCACACACCAGAATCGCTGGTCGAAAGCTTACTCGGCGAAACGGGTGTAGTCTTACTGCGGACGGGGCAGTTTGATTCGCCGACGGCGCGGTATTCATTTGTCACCGCCAATCCGTTTCTGGTCTTCAAATCCTTCGGCTCGCGCTGCGAAATCACCCTATCTGAAATTCGAAACCAGAAATCCGAAATTGTCTTCGGCAATCCGTGGCACATCCTCGACGCGCTCATGGCGCGCTACGAATTACTCGACGAAATTGATTCGCCGTTCCCGCTCGGCGGCGCGTTTGGCTACTGGGGCTACGACCTGAAAAATTTCACCGAGCCGAAACTCCCGCGCCGCGCGTCGAACGATCTGGAACTGCCCGATTGCCATGTTGGCTTCTACGACAGCCTCGTCGTCTTCGATCATCAACTCGGAAAAGTTTTTATTGTTTCCACTGGTTTGGACACCGACGGTTCGCGCATAGAATCACGCGCGCAGGCGCAGTTGGAATATTGGTCATCCATCATAAATGGGGAAAGATTGCCACCGAGCCACCGAGCCACCGAGGTTCTTGCGGCCAGCCATCAGAAAGCTTCTCAGCGTCTCTGTGCCTCTGTGGCTAAAACCACTTCCAATTTATCCCGCGCCGATTTCATCGTCGCCGTTGAGCGCGCGCAAAAATACGTCCGCGCCGGCGACATTTATCAGGTCAACCTGTCGCAACGGCTCACGGCCCAAACGGATTTGTCCGGCTGGGAATTGTTTCAAAGGCTCTCTGCCGTTTCGCCCGCGCCGTTTTCCGCGTTTCTCGACTGCGGCGATTTTCAACTGGCGTCGTCCTCGCCGGAACAATTTTTGCGGCTGAGCGGTTCGCACATCGTCACGCGTCCGATCAAAGGCACGCGCCCGCGCGCGGCGGACGAGACGCGCGACGCGCAGCTCGCCTACGAATTGCAGACGAGCGCGAAGGAATTGGCCGAGCTGGTGATGATCACCGATTTGCTCCGCAATGATTTGGGTCGTGTCTGCGAGTTTGGCTCCGTGACCGTGCCGGAGCTGGCCAAACTGGAAAAGTTTGCGCAAGTGCAGCATCTGGTTTCCACCGTCGAAGGTCGGTTGCGCCAGGACATGACGCATTTTGCTGCGTTCGCCTCCGCATTTCCAGGCGGCAGCATCACCGGCGCGCCAAAATTTCGCGCGATGGAAATTATTGACGAATTGGAATCGCTGTCGCGCGGGCCTTATTGCGGGGCGATTGGCTATCTCGGTTTCAACCGCGAAAGCCAGTTGAACATCTCCATCCGCACCGCCATCTGCAAAGATGGCTTGGCTCATTTCAACGTCGGCGCAGGCATCGTGGCCGACTCAAATCCCGAGGCCGAATACGAGGAAACACTCGCGAAGGCGGCAGGCTTTCTCGCCGCGCTCAAACTGAATCAACCACGGCTGGAAACCGATAAATCCGGATGTCTCCCGGAGCATCCGCCGTGGTCATCGTAATAATTTCATGCACGTCTTTCTCAATGGAAAAATTTTACCCGAGGCGGAAGCGGTTGTGCCGGTGAACGACCGTGGCTTCCTGCTCGGTGACGGCTTGTTTGAGACGGTGCGCGTGGTGAACGGCCAGCCATTCCGTTTCATTCAGCATCTGGAGCGGCTCGTGGGCGGTGCGGATTTTCTGAAAATTCAACTGCCATTTGCGCCCAAAGTAATCCAAAAATTCGCCGCGCAGCTTATCGCGCAAAATAATTTGTCCGACGCAATTCTGCGTGTAACGCTCACGCGCGGCGTGGGTGCGCGGGGCTATTCGCCCAAAAATTCTGGCGTGTCGACGCTGGTAATGACCTTGAATCCATTGCCGATTGTGAATTCAGGCGAACCGGTGAAATGGAGTTTGGTCACGTCGTCTTTCCGCGTGCTGGCCGACGACGCGCTGCCCGGATTCAAGACGACGAGCAAAATTCTGAACGTGCTCGCGCGTGCCGAGGCGGAAGCGCAGGGCGCGGACGAAGCACTTTTGCTCAACACGAACGGCGAGGTCGCGGAAACGGCGGGCGGAAATATTTTCTGGGTTTATCAGGACGCCGTTTGCACCGCGCCGACGGGTCGCGGCGTATTGCCGGGCATCACGCGCGCGGTGGTTTTGGAAATCTGCCACTCCCTTGGCCTCGCCGCAAACCAGTCGATAATTCATCTGGAGCAGCTGCGGAAGTCGCCGGGAATTTTGGTGACGAACAGTGCGCTCGGCATCGTGCCCGTCGCGTCATTGGACGGCCAGCCGGTCGCACCGTCGCCGCTGGTGCAGCGGATTGCCGGTGCTTACCACGAGATTTTGCGGCGCGAGACGCGTTAATCGGCTGCATTAGTTTTCTTAAAATAATTTGTTGGGACTTGATATTTAGGGATATGCGGGCGTAAGGTTGGTCAGAACCACGAGGTGACTTATGATAAACGCATCACTGGATCGCTGTCTCTCCTTCATCAACAGCCAAAGCGCCCCCGCCAAACGTGCCGTGACGCCGGTGGGCTTGCGTCGGGCCGTGACCATTTCCCGGCAGGCGGGTTGCGGCGCGGTGCATATCGCCGAAAAACTTGCCGCGCATCTCCAGCAGCATGCGCCGCCGCAGAATGCGCCGTGGACTATTTTTGACCGCAACCTGATGGATCAGGTGCTGGCCGATCACAATCTTCCCGCCTATATCGCCAAAACCTTGCCGGAAGACCGCATCTCGGCGCTGGAAGATATGATTGCGGAAATTGTGGGTGCGCGGCCGGCGGTGCAAAAGCTGGTGTTGCAGACCACGGAAACAGTTTTGAAATTCGCCGAGCTGGGCGGCGTCATTATCATTGGTCGCGGCGGCAACGTCATCACAGCCAAATTACCGCACGTCTTGCACGTCCGGTTGGTCGCACCGCTCGATGATCGTATCGAGCGCATTTGCCGTGACGACAACAAATCACCGGCGGAGGCGCGAAAATTCTGCCTTGAGGAAGAGCAATCGCGGGCGCGTTATCTCAAGACGTATTTCAACGCCGACATCAACGACCCGATGGGCTATCACCTTGTCATCAATACGAGCCGCGTGGGTTACGAAAATACGGCGAAGCTCATTGGCGATGCGGTGCTGCGGCTCTGACGCGAATTCAAACTTGGGTCGGCGGGCAAGGAGCGGTAGATTGGCCGCGTGCCGATTCTGGAAAAGAGATCTTCGCGCCGTCGTCATCGTTTCGGTGATTTTTTCGCCATCCTGCTGCTCGCGGTCATCATTGGCGGTTTTCTCGGGTTGTGGTGGCACGAAAAACATCCGCTGAAAACCCCAAAACACCCGGCGGCGGTTGTCGTTTCACAAAAAATTTCCGCGCCCAAAGCGGAAAGTAAAAAGGAAATTAAGCCCATCGTCATTGCACCGCAAACGCCGGCGGATTTTCCGCGGCCGGTTCAAAATGTTTTTGAGGCGCAGGTGGCATTGGCGCGGCGGGCGATTTCGCCCGGTTCGCTGGACGCGGCCATTGGCTCGCAGACGCGTGCGGCCATCGCGGCGTTTCAGCGGGCGCAGAAATTATCCGAGACCGCTTCACTCGACACGAACACGCGCCCGGCGCTCACGCTCGATTCGCCGTTGCTGACAAATTACACCGTGACGACGAACGATCTCTCTCGCTTGCAACCGATTGGAAAAACCTGGCTCGCCAAGTCGCAGCAGACCGTGCTGGATTACGAAACCATTTTGGAACTGGTCGCGGAGACGGCGCATTCGTATCCGTTGCTCATTCAAAAACTAAATCCCGGCGTGAACTGGACGAATGTTGTCGCCGGCACGGTTTTGAAAATTCCCGATGTGGCTTATCCGGAGCCGGCGGACAAGGCGGCGGCGGTGGTTATTCATTTGTCTGGAAAATTTCTGGAGGCGTTTGATGCGGCAACCAATTTGCTTCTGCATTGTCCGTGCAGCATCGCGGCGAAAGTGGAGAAGCGGCCGGTGGGCGAATTGCATGTCGCCGTCGTTGCCCCGCATCCCAATTACACTTTTGATCCAGCAGTATTTCCTGAATCATTCGAGGCTCAAGCGATTGGCCACAAATTAATTTTGCCGCCAGGGCCGAATAATCCCGTGGGCGTCGCGTGGATCGGCCTCGATAAGCCAGGTTATGGGATGCACGGCACACCGAATCCGGAGCAGGTCGGACGCACGGAATCGCACGGCTGCTTCCGGCTGGCGAACTGGGATGCGGAGTATTTGCTCAAGTTGGTCTGGGTCGGAATGCCCGTGGAGGTGGTGCCGTGAGGATTGTGCTTGCACCGCCCTGCGGTGCGGTATAAAACCTAAATTAAGAACTTCGGGTAAAAAAGACTATGAATGATGAGCTTAAAAAGTTGATGGCCGAACATAGTCTGCTGCGCACGCTGATTGATAATTTACCCGACTGCATCTACGTCAAGGACATTGAGACGCGTAAAGTCATGGCCAATGCCGCCGACTTGAAAAATCTCGGATTTGAGACGGAAGCAGAGGTGCTCGGCAAGACGGATTACGATTTTTTCCCCGAGGAAATCGCCAGTTCACTTTATTTTGACGACCACGAGGTGTTGACCACCGGCGAGCCCATTATCAATCGCGAAGAGCAGATCGTTAAGTCGAATGGGGATACGCGCTGGTTGCTTACGTCGAAGATTCCCTTGCGCGATGCGGCGGGGGAAATTATCGGGCTGATCGGCATCGGACGGGATGTCACCGGCCAGATCGAGGCGGAAATGAAATTGAAGGAGCAGCACAGTCTGCTGTGCACCTTGCTGGATTATTTGCCGCAATGCGTTTGCGCCAAAGATTTGGAAGGGCGCATCGTCCGGATGAACTCGGCCGGATTAAAAAAACTCGGCTTGAAGGAGGAATCCGAAGCCATTGGCAAAAGTTATTCCGATCTGTTTCCGGCGGAGGTCGCTGCCGGCTTCAATGCCGCCGACCGGCTGGTGCTTCGGACGGGGCAGGCGATGGTGGATCAACCGGCCAAACTGGTTTTGCCGGATGGGAAAACCCAGCGAGCCTTGATCACTCGGGTGCCTTGGCATAACGCCACCGGCAAAATTTTCGGGCTTATTTGCATCAGTCGTGACCTGCCGGAATCGAATCCTCCAGCCTAATCCGTCCCAGTCGCTTCAGGTGAACTTCCGTTGATAGATTGTAAAGTGGACGCAGAATGTCTGTTGAGATTTGTCTTGGTCAGAAGACTGGTAGAAGTGGTGGTGTGAAATTGTAAAAGGGTGGCTTTCCGCAAGGAGTTCCAATTTTATCGTAAAATTATCATTGCCCGGCGGCACGGTTCGGTGAAAGCTGTCAGCGAACTTAACCAAAGGAAAATTATGACAACTGAAATTATGTTGGCGGAACCCGGAACCCTCGCGCTGGGATTGATTGCGGTCCTGATTGGCTTGGTGGTGCTTGTCATCATCATCGGCGTTTTTGTTATCGGCGTTTACAACAAGCTTGTCACGATGCGCAACCGCTACAAAAACGCCTACGCGCAGATTGATGTGCAGCTCAAGCGCCGCTACGACCTCATCCCGAATCTCGTCGAGACGGCGAAGGGTTACATGGCGCACGAACGCGGCACGCTCGAAGCCGTCACCGCCGCGCGCAACATCGCTTACGCCGCGTCGAAAGCCGCCGCGAGCAATCCCGGCGACGCGACCGCGATGAAAAATCTGACCGCTGCGGAATCCGGTCTCGGCGGCACGTTGAGCCGTTTGATGATGGTGAGCGAGCAATACCCTGATCTGAAGGCCAATCAAAACATGATGCAGCTCACCGAGGAATTGACCTCGACGGAAAACAAAATCTCCTTTGCGCGCCAGGCCTACAACGATTCCGTGATGACCTACAACACTGACCGCGAAGTGTTTCCGAGCAACCTCATCGCCAACACGTTCAACTTCACCACGGCGGAACTTTTCGTCGTGGACAAGCCGGAGCAGAAGGACGCGCCTCAAGTGAAATTTTCGTGAGGGTTGGATGAATTGGCAAGTTTGCGATTTGCGATTTACGCGCTGCTAAAAAATCGTAAATTGTAAATCCAATATCGTAAATCAACATGGACTTCTTCGCCCGCCAGGATCAGGCCCGCCGCAATACAAAATGGCTGGTGCTGTATTTTATCGTCGCCGTCGTGCTGCTGATCGTGGCGATTTATTTTGTTATCCTGCTGACTTTTGCCGGTGTTCAAGCGAAACAGCATCATGCTTACGGCGACGCGCCCATTCATTTTGTCCTGTGGAACCCGACGGTTTTTCTTGGCGCAACTTTCGGCGTGCTGGCGGTGATTTTTATCGGCAGCGCCTACAAGACGAACGAGCTTTCCGCCGGCGGCAGCGCCGTGGCGACGTTAATGGGCGGAACTCTGGTGAATCAAAACACCACCGACGCGAACGAACGCAAGCTCCTCAACGTCGTCGAGGAAATGTCCATCGCCGCCGGTGTGCCGATGCCGCAGGTCTACGTCTTGGAAGACGAGCGAGGCATCAACGCCTTCGCTGCCGGTCACACCACCGGTGACGCTGCCGTCGGCGTGACGCGCGGCTGTATCGAAATGCTCTCGCGCGATGAATTGCAAGGCGTCATCGGCCACGAGTTCAGTCACATTCTGAACGGCGACATGAAGCTGAATCTCCGGCTCATCGGCATCATCTTCGGGCTGCTCTGCATTGCGACCATCGGCCGCGTGTTGCTCTACGCCCGCAGCAGCAACAGTCGCGACAAAAATCCATTGCCGTTATTGGGGATTGCGCTCATTGTGCTGGGCGCGATTGGCGTTTTCTTCGGTCGCCTGATTCAAGCCGCTGTCAGCCGCCAGCGCGAATTTCTGGCCGACGCCTCGTCCGTGCAGTTCACGCGCAATCCCAGTGGACTTTCCGGCGCGCTCCAGAAAATCGGCCGTTACGGTTTCGGTTCCAAACTGGAATCCGAGCACGCGCCCGATTTGTGCCACATGTTCTTCAGCAACGGCCTCGGCGATGCGCTGTTCGGCGCGATGGCCACGCACCCGCCGATTCCCGACCGCATCCACGCCATTGATCCGTCCTGGGATGGAAAATTTCCGCCGCTCAAGGAAGCGCAAATTGAAACTGTCAAACGCGCCGCCGTCTCGGAAATGGAACATACGCGCCCGCCGATGCCGCAAATTCTCGGAACCATTCTGGGTGGAACGATCATCGCTGACGAGGCTGGTCGGCCGCCGGTCATCCGCACCAATTCCGTCCTGCCCAATCTCGGCAATCCCACGCCGCTCCACCTGAAATACGCCGAGCAGTTGCGCGATTCGTTGCCGGAAAATCTCCGCGCCGCCGCGCGCGACCCGCTCGCCGCCACCGCGTTGATTTACACGCTGCTGCTGGCCGCCGATGAAAAACTCCGCACGGAACAGCTCGCCGAAATTAGCCGACGCACTGCCGCCGCCATCGCTGAACAGACTACCGCGTTGTATCCTGAAGTGTCCGCCGTGGCGCAACGCGCGCGGCTGCCGCTGGTCAATCTGGCTATCGGCGCGCTGCGCAATCTGACGGCGGAGCAGTTCAAACAATTTTCCGACACGCTCGCATGGCTCGTTGTCAGCGACGGGAAAACCGAGTTGTTTGAGTTTGTTTTGCAAAAAATCGTTCTCCGCCATCTGGCCGCGAAGTTCGGTGATGCGCGCCCGCCGACGGTGCAATTTTACACGCTCAAGCCGCTCGTGCCGGATTGCGCCGTGATTTTGTCCGCGCTCGCAAATGTCGGCAGCCACGATGCCGGCAAAATTCAAAAAGCCTTTGCCGCCGGTGCGCCGTATCTGCGTGCGCCCGACAATGTGCCGCTGGAATTATTACCCGTCGATCAATGTGGCGTGAACGAGATTGACGCTGCGCTGAACCGATTGGCGCTGGCAGTGCCCATCATCAAAAAGAATTTGCTCGAAGCCTGCGCCCGTGTCGTCGGTGCCGACGGCGTGATTTTAGAAGCGGAAGCCGAACTACTCCGCGCCGTGGCCGATACGCTGGACTGTCCGATGCCGCCGCTGGGTGTTACCGAATAAGCTGTTTGGAATTACTGCTTGGATGGCTAGCTTGCTTTAAGCCCCACCCACCAGCTTCGTTGCAGAGGTCGTATCACCAAAATGCGTTTTCACTTGGGCGACGGTGTTGGCTACGGACAGGCCGTATTTATTCCGCAGTTCGTCCTGCGTGGTGGCGTGTTCGATGAATTGATCCGGCCAGCCGATGCGCACGACGGACGTCTTCACGGTCTGCTCGTTGAAGAGTTCCAGCACCGCTGAACCGTAGCCGCCGATGAGCACGTGGTCTTCCAACGTCACAATCAAATCCGCCGTGCGACCAAATTGTTCATGCACCACCGCGTCAATCGGCTTGGTGAAGCGCGGATTGATGACCGCGACATCGTAGCCGTCCGCCGCAAGCTGCGCGGCGGCCTTCTTGGCGATGGCGTTCATCGGCCCCAGACCAAAAAGTGCGACTTTGCGCCCGCCGTTGTTGGCAAAATTCTGCTGCACGACGGCCTTGCCGACTTCGATGAGCTGCGGTTCGTCCTTGACCGGCACGCCTTCCGCCGCGCCGCGCGGATAGCGGATGAACGTGGGATGATTGATGGTCGTGGCCGTGAACATCATGTCCGCGAGTTCGTCCTCGTTGGCCGGAGCCATCGCGATGACGTTCGGGAAACAGCGCAGATAGGAAATGTCAAAAATGCCGTGATGCGTCGGACCGTCGTTGGCGGAGAGGCCGGCGCGATCCATGCAGAAAATCACCGGCAAATCCTGCAAACAAACGTCGTGATGAATGCAATCGTAGGCGCGCTGGAGGAAGCTGGAATAAATCGCCACAATCGGGCGCAACCCCATCGTCGCCATGCCGGCGGCGAAGATGACGCCGTGTTCTTCGGCAATGCCGACATCGTAATAACGCTCGGGCATTGCTTTTTCCAAATGTTTCATACCCGTGCCGGTGGGCATCGCGGCGGTGAGGCCGACGACGGCTTCGTTTTTCCTCGCGAGCTTCACGCAGGTCTGGCCCATCACGTCCTGATACATCGGCGCTGTGCCGGGTTTGGTGGCGGGCGTTTCGCCGGTGGCGGCGTTGTAAGGTCCGAGGCCGTGGAATTTTTCCGGCTGTTTCAGCGCGGCTTCGTAGCCCTTGCCCTTCTGCGTCAAAACGTGAATGACGATGGGATGATCGCAGGTCTTGGCAAATTCTAGCGTGCTGATGAGCAGCGGCAAATCGTGCCCGTCAATCGGGCCGAGGTAGCGCATGCCCATTTCCTCGAACAAGACCGGCGAACCGTGCCCGCCGCGGCCGTCGGGGGATTCCATCAAGCTGGTGTTCGGCTTCAAACCCACGCCGGTCAGCGCGCCTTTGAGGCCGCCCTCGGCGCGATGTGCGAGTTGCAACGCGAGTTCGCCTTTGGGCAATTTGCGCACGAAGTTTTCAAAATCTTTTGCCAGCTGGTTGTAGCGGGGATTGGTGATGAGCTTGTTGAGGTAACCGGAAATGGCGCCAACGTTCTTGGCGATGCTCCACTCGTTGTCGTTGAGGATGCCGATGAATTTCTTGGTCGTGTGCCCGATGTTATTCATCGCCTCGAACGAGATGCCATTCGTCAGCGCCGCGTCGCCGAAAATGGCGACGACGTTTTCATCCGTGCCGCGCTTGTCGCGCGCCGCCGCCATGCCGAGCGCAGCGGAAAGCGCCGTGCCCGCGTGACCCGCGCCAAAGCTGTCGTGTTCGCTCTCGGTGCGGAGGGCAAAGCCGTTCAAGCCATCCGTCTGGCGGATTGTGCGAAACCGGTTTTTGCGCCCGGTCAAAATTTTGTGGACATAAACCTGATGGCTAACATCCCAGACAAATTTATCCTTCGGCGTGGAAAAAACCTTGTGTAGCGCGATGGAAAGCTCGACGACACCGAGGTTTGGTCCGAGGTGGCCGCCGCCTTTGGCGAGGCCCTCGATCAGCTCGGTGCGGATTTCGCCCGCGAGTTCCTGCAATTGCGGCACCGTGAGCTTTTTAACGTGCTCCGGTCCGTCCACCATGTCCAAGTATCGGCTCATAAATTCAATAAAAAAGTTGAAGCGCTGAAAAAGCAAACGGGCTGCAACCATTGGCTGCCATGGCCCATCCGCCCCTCACGCTTCAACGTCACTTTCAAACGGCTTCAGTTTCAGTTCGCCCGCAGCGGTCTTTTCCAACTGTTGGATTTTCACTTCCGCTTCCGCCAGTTTTCCCTGGCAAATTTTCACCAGCCGTGCGCCCTCTTCGTAGCGTGCCAGCAGGGTTTCGAGCGGCAAATCATCCGCCTCCATGGCCTCGACGACGCCCTCCAGTTTTTGGAGCGCCTCTTCAAACGGCACGTTGCCCTTGGCCGTATCACCGGCCTTGGCTGGTTTTGACATGCGGGAAAAATAAGGAAAAACCCTAGGCTCGTCCAGCGCGGAAGAATGCAGTTTATGGCTCCGCGCGACTGAAAACTTCGCCTTTGGCAAGCCGCGTTTTCAATGTTTGTCCCAGCTTGACCTTGGCGGCATCACGCAAAACCTTTCCCGTCGCCGCGTCCGTTGTGATGGAATAACCGCGCGCCAGAACTTGTTCCGGGCCGAGCGCGTTCAGTCGTTTGCCCAACTGCGTCAGCGTTTCCCGGCGCGACTTCAAGGCCAGCGCCGGTTTCGCGCGTAAAAATCTGCCCGCCAAACTTTCAAGAACCAGACGCCGCGAACGCGCCGCCGTCTTCAGTCCGCGCAGCAGGCCTGATTGCAAATCATCCAGCCGCTGCAAGGAATCATTCAGCTTCCGGCGCGGATGCAATCGCCCAAGCCGGCCTGCCAAGAAATCGAAGTTCTCGATCTCACGGTCTATTTTCCGGCGGACAAGCTGGCCAAGCCGGCTGGGCGCCCCGGCCACAAATTCGCGGCTGGCGTAAAATCCTTCCGTGATGATTTCCGCCGCCGCACTCGGCGTGGCGGCGCGAAAATCCGCCACAAAATCCGCGATGGTAAAATCAATCTCGTGGCCGACCGCCGAGACGACGGGCAGCGTTGATTCAAAAATCGCCCGCGCCACCGGCTCCTCGTTGAAAGCCCACAAATCCTCCAGCGAACCGCCGCCGCGTGTGACCAAGATCAACTCAATTGCGGATTGCGGATTGCGGATTGCGGATTCATTCAGCAACCGGATAGATTTGGCAATTTCCCGCGCCGCACCGTCGCCTTGCACGCGCGCGGGCGCGAGGATGATTTCCAAACCCGGATGACGGCGCTGGATGACGTGCAGCACGTCGCGAATGGCCGCGCCCGTCGGCGAAGTCACGAGGCCGATGCGCTGCGGAAAGCGGGGCAGGGGACGCTTGCGTTCCGGAGCGAATAAGCCTTCCGCTGCGAGCTTTTGTTTCAATTTTTCAAATTGGATTTGTAGCGCACCAACACCTTGCAATTCCACTTCGCGGACGATGAGTTGATATTGCCCGCGTGCTTCATAAACCGTCACGTCGCCTTGCAGCAAAACTTTCTGGCCGTCCGCCAGCAGTTCGCGCTGTCCCGCCGCCGTGCCGCGAAACAGCACGCAGCTCAACTGCGCCGCCGCGTCCTTGAGCGTGAAATAAATGTGGCCGGAACTTTGCGCACGTAGATTGGTGATTTCGCCGCTGACCCAGACCGCGCCGATTTGTTTTTCGAGCAGCCGTTTGATGTCCGAAGTGAGTTCCCAGACGGACAGCACCTTGCGCGTTTCCGAGGACGGAAACAGTTCGCCGAAGTCCCACTGCGATTTGGCCGGTTTGCTCATGCGCGTTTATTAAGCCACGGATTGAACACGGATGAAACACGGATTTTTATCGCGCGAAGGCGGCGAAGGAAAATTCTTCTTCGCAGACTTCGCGTCCTTCGCGCGACATTTTGTTTCTGTGTTCAATCCGTGTTTCATCCGTGGCTAAAAATTGATTATCGCGTTCACCGCTGCGACAAGTGCGTTGACGCGGGTTTGCAGAGGAAAATCCGAGGGCGCTTCCAGCGTGTAGCCCTGCCGCGCCTTTTGCGTGATGAGATAAACCGCCTCCGGCCAGTCCGGTCTTTCGGCCGGATTGATTTTTGGCTGGATGATGCCGCCCTGCGCCGCGCGGCCTTCAATCATTTCATGCAAATCAATCGGGCAAACTTTTTGGACGGCGGCAATCATCTTTTCCGCGAGCGACGGTTTGTCGTCGGGATTTTGCTCGTAGAGATAAAAGCCGTGTGACTCCCAATCTTCGTGCAGGCAGAGATACAAATCGAATTTCGGCTGCCGCTTGAGCCATGTGATATGCGCGAGAGTTTCGGCGGATTTGGGATGGCGATAATCGCGGTTCAAATCAATGCTGTCGGCGTTCTCGCGTTGGTTCAACGTGAAGCCGACGGGATTCAAACACGGCAGCAAAAAAATTTCCGCATTCTCCGGCCAATTATTTTCATGCAATAATTTCAACGCGGCGAGCGGCCCGGCGGGTTCATCGCCGTGAATTCCCGCCGAGATGTAGATTCTGGCTGCTGACTTCTGACTCCTGACTTCTGGCCTGCGATGCAGCGCGAACCATTTTAATTCTTCGCTCTCATAAAAAATATCCGCAGTCCAGCCGTGCGTTTGCGCGGCGATTTCGACCTCGCGCAGCACGGTGCGGATGTCAATCGTCTCGCCGCGGTAGCCGCCATGATTTTTGCCGAGTCGCTGCATTGCGACGATTAAGCCGCTACGGTTTCCGTTTCGCAACCTTTGTTTCCACACCCGCAGCCGCCTTCTTCCTGGTCGCTGAAATCGTGGCTGTCCCAGTTCGGATCGAGGCCGAGGTCTTTGAGCATCTGCAGATCTTTTTCGACCGGCTGGTTCAGCGTGGTGAGATAATTGCCCACCATCAGCGCGCTCGCGCCGGCCATGAAGATCATGCTTTGCGCGTCGCGCAGATTCACGGTGCGCCCGCCGGCAATCATGATTTCCTGGCGCGGCAAAATGAACCGAAAGCACGCGATGGTCTTCAAAATTTCCATGACGGGCAGCGGCTCGTTCTTGGCGAACGGCGTGCCGGGAATCGGATTGAGAATGTTGACGGGCACAACATTTGCGCCGATGGCTTTCAATTCGAACGCAAGGTCGCAGCGGTCGGCGCGCGTTTCGCCCATGCCGATGATGCCGCCGGAACAGATCTTGATGCCGGCCTTTTTCAGATAGCCGATGGTCTCCAGCCGGTCGTCAAAGGTGTGCGTGGTGCAGGTGTTCGGGAAAAATCGGCGCGAGCTTTCAAGGTTGTGGCCGTAGCATTCCACGCCGGCTTCCTTCAAGCGGTTTGCGACTTCCTGTTTCTTGAT
>CAIOUK010000108.1 GCA_903861445.1 uncultured Verrucomicrobia subdivision 3 bacterium | reverse complement strand
GCTCGCCAATGCCTTGGTCTGGGAGCCACTGCTGCTTATGATGGCACCGTTGCCACCCACGCCCGCGCCTGACACCGTCACGTTATAGTTGCTGGTGCCATTTAATCCGCCCAAGGCGATGCCGTTCACATCCAGCGTGGCACCGGAAGCAATGGTGATGGTGCTATTGTTCGGCCCGAAACAATTGGTCGTGCCCGCCTTGAGCTTGCCAGCCGAAACGGTCGTGCCGCCACTATAAGTGTTCGTGGAGGCGAGCGTCAGCGTGCCACTGCCGGAATTGGTCAAAGCACCGGTGCCGGACATGACGCCGCTCAAGGTTTGACTGGCGGAGCTGGCGTAGTTGAACGCGGCATTGTTCGTGATGTTCGCCGCATAAGACCCGCCGCCCAACTGGCCCGCACCGCCGATGGTCAGCGTGCCCGCGCTGATCGTCGTCGCGCCGCTGTATGTGGTCGTGGCGTTGAGCACAACCTTGTTGTTGTCTTGCACAACCAGACCGCCACCGCCGGAAACAACGCCCGACAGGGTCAGCGTCTTGCCATTATTGCCCCAGACATGGAGCGGCTGGCCGTTGTTGTTCAGCGTCCCGCTCAAAGTCAAATCGCCGTAAGTGGGCCGGAGTTCCAGAGGATAAGACGGGCTCCCGGTGATATTTAGCGCAATGATTTGATTTACTGCGGTGTCATTCGCGATCACCGGGAAAATCGTCGAATAATCATAAAACTGCAGGTTGTTGCCCGCAATCGTTCGCGTTTGCGTAGCGGCGTTGGGCGTGACTCCAGAGGAACCAAACCAGATTTTGTGGACACTGTAGCCCGACACATTGTTAGTCATCGAAAGCTGGTTGTCGTTGTTAAAGCGCAGGTCTTGGGTGGCCGGCGGAGCGTCCCAAAGCCCACCGGGATTCCAACGGGCACCGGCGGCTCCCTGCATCCAATTTCCATCGGGCGCGGTATTAAGCCAATCATATGTCGTCTGCGCCTGTGTTGCCGGCGCGAGGAGCAGCAGGGTGAAAACCAAGCCGCACCAACTGCTTGGGTGAGACAAAAAGTTTTGCGTGATAAGGGCGGAGTTTTTCTTCATGGGGTGGATCCTGGTTTTTTATGGTTATTCGAAACGGGTTCTACTTCGCGACAATGTCTGTTTCTATTGGAAAATGGCGATGCGGGATGGCGCAGGAATTTCAATTTCATTTTGGCTAGGCCATCCCTTCGGATCGCATCATTTTTTTGTTTTATGTCAAAGCAGGGCGCAAGCGGGTGGCCTGCGCCCTGGTGAATTTCAGTTCCAGTTTACGGCGCGGTGAACAGATAGAACCGTTGTTGATTGGTTGCCGCGCCCGGGTCGGTGAGGGTGAACGGGCTGGCCGTGACCGTGCCAGTGGTGAGCAGCGTCCAGGTGTTGGTGACCGGCTTCAGCGCCAGGTTGGTGGTGGCCCAGAGCTTGAACGTGCCGCCAATCGCGCCGGTGGCCGTGAGCGACATGGTGCCGTTGGAATAGCTGAAGCCGCCGGCTTGGAAGTTCGGCGCGCTGGTGACGGTGCCGACCGTGACCTGCAAGTAAAGCGTGCTGCCGACGACGGCGAGGTTGCCGACGATGCCGGGAGGCAGCGAGAGCGTCATGCCGTTGGTGTTGGCTGGTCCGCCCGAACCCCAGCTCATCAGCGGATAACCATTGCCGCTGCTGGTTGGCAGGCTGCTGCCCGTGACCGTGATTCCGGGTGTGGTGGTGAAACTGGCCGCGCCGGTGACATTCAAGGGCGCAACCGCTCCGCCTGGACTGACCGAGCCAAAATTGAATTGAAATCCGGAACTGACGCCGCCGTTGTTGACGGTCAGGCTCGGAATCGTCCATTGCTTGGTGTTATTCGTTACTGAGACACCGAGGGCGGCCGAATTGCCAGTGATGGCCGCGAGGGTGACGGCGCTGTTCGAGCACGAACCGCCCGTGACGCCCAACAAAGTGCCGGCTTTGACGGTGGTGGTGCCGTGATAGGTGTTGTTGCCGTAGAGCGTCAGGGTGTTGCTGTTGGTCTTGACCAAGCTGGTGTTGAAACCATTAGTCCCTTTGTTATTGGCGTCCTGAATGACGCCCGAAATGTTGATGTCGGCCAAACCGCCCAATGCCAGAGTCTGGGGCGTGGCACTGACTGGCACCCCGTAGGGCACTGTAAAATTGGCAGCGCTAAAGGTCACCGATCCGCTCCCATTGTTCAGGATGGTCTGCGTCAAATCGGCGGATTGAAATGCCATCGAAGTGGTTGCCGCCGGCCCGGCGTAAATAAATGTCACCGGCCCGTTGCCAGTGCTCTGACCCATGAGCAAGTAGCCGCTCGTGCCCAGCGCGCCGAAGTTGGTCACGCTGACCGTGCCGCCGTTGACGCCCAGCGTGCTGAAATGATTGCTGGGATTGTTCAGCACCAGCGTGCCGCCGCCGCTAAAAAATATCCCGTTGCCCGAAGTGTGGCTGTAAACCTGCCCATTGATGGTAAGGGTGGCACCGCTGCCCACGCTGGCTATGTTCTGGTAGGAATTCGCCAGATTGTTGGTGGCCCAAATATTCTCGTTCACCACCGCATTGCCATTGGCGGCCACCGTAATGGCCGTCGCCGCCGTCGAGGTGCCAATAATGGTGTAGGTGCCGGTGCCATTGAGATTGCCGCCATTGGCCCCGAAGTTGATGCCGTTGTTGTTGCCCTGGTTGTTGGTGGCGTTCTGTGATCCCAGATCCAACGTGCCACCGTTGATGGTGAGGGCGGCGGCGAGTGGAAGCGCGCCGCTGTTGGTCAGTGCCAGCGTGCCACCGTTGACTGTGGTGGCGCCGGTGAATGAATTTGCCGTGGTGAGCGTCAGTTTTCCCGCGCCCGATTTGGTCAAACCGGTGCTGCCCGCGATGCCACCGCTGCCGCTGAAGGTGTAGTCGGCGGTAGGATTCGTAACTGTGACGCTCGCCGGGCTGACGTAGGTGTTGTTCGTGACCACGCCCCCGGAGCCGACGGTGTTGTTGAAGACGACGGTATCACTGCTGCTGGCAGTTTCCTGATAATAAGTGCTGGCTGACGCGTTGTCCTTCCAAATCAAGTTGCCGCTGTTATTGATGTCCCAGCTGCCATTGCCGCCGGCCCAGGCCAATGGCGCGGTGGTGCCGGTGACTTTCAAATACAGCGTGCTGCCCACGATGGCCAGACTGCCGTTGACGCGCAGCGGCAGGGTCAAGGCGATGCCGTTGGTGCTGGCGAGGCCGCCCGAACCCCAGGTCATCAACGGATAACCATTGCCGCTGCTAGTTGGCAGGCTGCTGCCGGTGATGGTGATATTGGTCGGCGTGGTGGTAAAGGTCGCGGCGCCGGTGACATTCAGCGGGGCCAAGGTCGTGCCCGGCGTCAGCGTGCCGAAATTGAACCTCAGATCGGAACGAATTCCGCCGTTATTGACGGTCAGGCTCGAAATGGTCCATTGTTTGGTGTTATTCGTGACCGTGACGCCGAGCACGGCCGCATTGCCAGCGGTGGCGGCCAGCGTAATCGCGCTGTTAGAACAACTGCCGCCCGTCACCCCCAACAGTGTGCCCGCGTAGATCGTGGTCGGCCCGCTGTTCGTGTTGTTGCCATAAACCGTCAGTGTATTGCTGTTGGTCTTCACCACGGCTGTCGCATAGGTTCCCGCCGTGTTGTCCTGAAGCACTCCCGCGATGGCAATGTCGCTGGACCCGCCAAACACCAATTGCTGACCTGCCCCGGTCTGCGCCCCGCCATATCGGAGGTTAAACGGCGACGCCGTGAAGGACACCAGCCCGCCGCCGTTGTTATTGATATTGATGATGGAGGCGTTGCCAATAACGCTCCGGGT
>CAIOUK010000107.1 GCA_903861445.1 uncultured Verrucomicrobia subdivision 3 bacterium | reverse complement strand
CGCATTCGCCACATTGTTGGAAAACGCAATCTGCCCCCACGTCACGTTCCCGCCCAGCGCAATCAATCCATTGGCGGCCGTGGCGCAAACACTGTCCCACTTCGCCGTGTCAATCCCCGTCGGCGTCCCCGCCGGACTCCACGCCCCGCTCGTGTTCAGCAGCGTCGTGTTGTTCTGGCGAATGTAGGTCGTCTGCGCCTGCACCGTGCTGGCGGCGAGGAGCGCCAACAAGTAGGCGAGGACGGGCACGAGACGGAATGGCCAAATGGTTTTCACGGAAGTAATTTTCATGGGTTTCAAGGATAAACTCTGCAAGGTGTTTAATGTTTTAACAGCCCCCCTTCAACCTTCAAGGAAAACAGGGCACACTTATTTACACAGCATCCACCATCGGCGGCAAGCGAGTCAAAAAATATTTTTTTGGACGCTTATCCATTTTGTGTATAGGCTGGAGCGCATGTCGAACTTTCATCCTTTGAGCCTGAGCCAGCAAGTGGCCAAGCATCTGCAAGGGGAGATTTTGCGGGGGCGGTGGACGGAAGTGATGCCGGGCAAGCCGTATCTGGCGACCGAACTCGGGGTGAACCACCAGACCGTGGATGGCGCGCTCCAACAGTTGGAGCGGGAAGGCTGGTTGGTGGCTCAAGGCGCGGGCCGCAGCCGCCGCATCGCGCAATTGGGGGAGGCGGGGAGTGGGCGGCCTGTCCGGGTGGCCTTGCTGGTGTGGTCGCCAGCGGATCGTTCCTGGACATACGTGGTGGACTTGCAACATCGGCTAGCGGAGGCCGGACACGTTTCATTTCACACTCCCAAAACTTTGCTAGAATTGAATATGGACGTGGGCCGCATCGCCAAGATGGTAGCCCGGACCCAGGCGGACGCGTGGGTGGTGGTCTGCGCTTCCGCGGAAGTGCTCGCGTGGTTCGCCCGGCAAAAAACGCCCACGTTTGCACTATTCGGCGGGGGTTGGCGCGGCCTGCCCATCGCTGCCGCCGGCCCGGACTGTCAGGCGGCGATCAAAGAAGGCACCGAATCACTGCTGAAACTGGGTCACCGACGAATCGCCATGCTGATCCGCCGCCAACATCGGCAGCCGATTATGGGCCAGCTGCCCAAGTCATTTCTGACCGCGCTGGCCGCCTACGGCATCCCAGCTTCGCCTTATGTGCTGCCGGATTGGGTGGAGACCCCGGCGGGTTTTCAACAGTGTCTGACCTCGCTGTTTCAAGTCACCCCGCCGACGGGGCTGCTGGTGGATGAGCCGGAGTTGTTCGCGGCGACGCAGCATTTTCTCGCGACGCGGGGACTGCGGGTGCCCCAGGACTTCTCCTTAATTTTCCTGGGCCACGAGCAGGTCTTTGAGTGGTGCGTGCCCACCGTCACCCGCCTGCAGCAGGATTTCAGTCAGTTGGTTCCGCGCATCCTCCGCTGGGCGAACCATGTGAGCCAAGGCAAACGTGACCTGCGCCAGCGCGGTTTCCCCACCCAATTTATTCCCGGCGGCACGGTCGCGCCGCCACCAGTCGCCACCAGGCCAACGCCAGAGAGTAAACTTGCCCCCCCGCTAACCCGGAGGGATGAGCTACCACAAGTGCCGGCTTCAACGCGCGAACCGAGGCCGGGACGCACATCCCTCGCCCGGCTGCGGACAAAAAACATGAGGACGCCCAAGCCTCGCATTTCAAGAACCTGAATTGACGTTTCGATGGCTGGAATTGTCATTCATAGAATAAGATAAATGGTGTTGCAACTCAGATTTGGGTCTTCACCGCGTTGGGACTCGTGCCCAAGTAAGGCTTGATCCGCAAGTGCCCTTTGCTCCAGCGAAAGCACAGCTCGATGCACCACGGGTGTATCTTGATACCGCCCCTGTTTTCAACCGCGAAGCGGTCGCACATCGGTAGCCGTGGGTGAAACCCACGGTTGGCGGTTCGATGAATTGTTCGCCCTCGGCGAGGTCACACCTGTTTTTCCGCGTCACTGGGTTGGTGCCGGCGTGGCGGCAGCCCATAGGTAAACGCATTGAAGAAATCCAGCCAGACATTTGGGTTTGATCCGCATGAACAGCACGTCGCGACCGCCACCTAGGGAGACACACGGCCATTAACATAGGATTCCGGCGGGCCCAGATAGGCATCACGAACGCCGCCGGCATCAATCACGATCTTGTCCAAAGCCAACCCCGGATCCACCATCCAGAGCTTCAACGTGTGCCGGCCCGAACGGGCGATGACCTGTTTGGAAGACACTGTCATCAAGTTGTTGATTACACTGGCAATACCTTTCGCGGATACCATTTGCGGCGGATTGTCGTCGAACGCCACGGCAAAACGCATCTGATGTTCCGCGTTGATATTGTGGGTCGGCAGAAAATAGAAAGCCACATTCACCGCGCCGGTGGTGAAAAGGTAGGTGTCATACTCCAACGCCGGTGAATAGACCAGCACGTCAGCCACGTTTGTCCAGCTGGAAACCGTAAACGGCAAAACCGTAACCGCCCCGCCATTGCGCCCAAGATTGGTAACAACCTGCCAACTGGCACCATCGCGGTCAATTTTTCGGGAGTAATGCTGCGCCAGCATGGACACATAGCCGTGGCTTTCCACAAAGCCCGCCACCTCGTTTCGCGCCGGACAGGCTGGATTAAAAAGGGTGACGTTTACCAAATTGGTTTTACCAGCGGCGGTGAAGGTGATGGTTCCGGTCTGCGCCTCACCTTTGGGTGCGAGTGACCAGTCAATCGTCGCCCAAATCCGAGTTTCATGGTCAAAGCGCCCCGAAGTTTGGGTTAATTTAATCCATGAAGCCGATACGGAAGCGGTCCAGTCAATGTGGCCGGTGCCGGAATTGTATAAGTCAATGAAATATTGGTCTTGGTTGTAAACGCTGAATTCGGGAAGTTTGGGAAGGGTGTCTTCATCGTCGCCCTCCAAGGCCAGATTCAAGGCGGCCGGGCCGCGGCCGGCGTAGTCGCTCAACGGGGGCATATCCCACTGATGCTTTTGCGATCCCCACGGACCGGGAAGGGACGCCATCCCATCCCACTTGCTGCCGATGATGGGCAGATTGGTATTATATTGGCCGATAATCTGGTCAATCGCCGCCGCCGCCGCCCGGGCCTTGGCCGCGTAATCGACAGCGCTCGCTCTTTCTTCGGCACCGTAGGCATTACTCTTCTGAGCGTAAATCACCTTTTCATTATGCAGCGCTGCGCACTTCACGTTGTAGAGCACAGTTTCAAAAAATGCGGCCTTAAGTTCGGTCGGCAGCGATTGGTATAAAACATCCACCTGTTTGATTAATCGCTCGCAGGCCTCCACCCGCTGCTGGGCTTCGTCCTGATAATTCACCAGGCTGAACCAATCCCATGTGATCGTTTTACTTCGGTTCCACATCACCATGTTTTCGGGCCGACGAACGCAGGCCAGTTGAAAATGTTTTTCCAGAATGTCCGCAATCGTGGCGGCATATTGTTCGCCAAAATCGCGGGTGGCCCAGCGCAGGAGGAACTGGTGCGTATCGCAATTCGTCCAGCGGGTCATGTCCCAGGCCATATCCATGAACTGCTCGATGCCGACTTCGGCCGGCTTGATGTCGCCTACATTCACCACCCACAGCTTCCGCGCATTATAGTCATAGGCTTTTTTCATCTCTTCCCAGATGAGTCCGGGCGACGTGGTGTGCAGCCAGGTATAGGCGGTGGTGGCACCGTTCAACCATTCGAAGTGGTAATAAATACCCGAACCACCGGAACGTTGCTGCTCGCGCGAATTTGGCAGCTGGCGGATGTAACCATAGTTGTCGTCCGGCCAGCAGAAAATCACGTCATCCGGCAGCTTCAAACCTTTGTTATACAGATTCAACACCTCCGTGTAAGCCACCAACACCTGTGGCACTTTGGTGATGTCCGGGTTGACATGGTTCGTGAGAATTTGGCGCTGGTCGGCGATGATTTTTTCCAGCACCGGCACCGTGACATCGCTGCCCGCAAAGTCGTCCTTACCGCGCTTGCCCATCGTATAAACATTCTCGTAACGGCCGTTAGCTTTGACGCGAGCCTCCCAATATTTGTAGATGTGATCGCGGTTCACTACATAATCCCACGGCTCTCCCGGATATTCACGATCCCACTCCGCGCTCTGAATGTTATTGCGCAACATCGGCTCGATGTGGGACGAACCCATGACGATGCCGTATTCATCCGCCACCACTTTATTTTGCTCGTAGCAATTGAATGGAATCGTCCCGCCCGCACCGTCATGCATCGCGGGCCAGAGGTAATTCGCCTTGAGCCGTAGCAGCAACTCGAAGATTTTACTGTAAGTCGTCGGCCCCAAGCCGTGGCCCTCCTGCGGAGCCGACTTCATCGCCCACGGCCGCAAACCCCACATCTCATCGTTCAGAAAAATACCGCGATATTTCACCGACGGAGACTTTTGCACATACCGGCCGGCGCGGATGGCCAAGACGGTTTTCTTTTTCACCGGCACATCGGCAAAGTAATACCAAGGGGAAACGCCTATCTGCCGCGAGATTTCCAGCAGCCCGTAAGCCGTGCCGCGCCGGTCGCTGCCGGCGACCACCAACGCCCGCCGCACGCCGGGCAACGGATTTTCCACCACTTGAATCAAACAGCTTTCCCATTGCCCCGCCACGTCCGTAACGTCAATTTTCTTGGCTGCAATCAGCTGCTGGATGATTCGATTGCCGCCGATGGAGCCAGCGATCACACAGTCATTGGAAACAGAACCAGCGTCGGTCATTAAAACCGGCTTCTGCCCGGTCACCCGT
>CAIOUK010000106.1 GCA_903861445.1 uncultured Verrucomicrobia subdivision 3 bacterium | reverse complement strand
CTCCCTGCAAAATTTCCGCCAGACACAATTCTTCGGACGGCAGATAAGCGTCATTGAGGAACATACCGGTCGAAGTGGGAAAGCGTCCCGTCTGCAGCGCGGCGCGAAAAGGTGTGCAGACTGGGCAGACTGAAACCGCATTGCAGAAATTCAAGCCCGACTTGGCCAGTCGGTCGAGGTTCGGCGTCTTGACGTTGGGATCCCCTGCGTAGCCGGTGGCATTGCCGCGCCACTCGTCGGCCAGCAGAATTAAGATGTTTGGCTTGGGATCTGCGGCGCAAAGAGTGCCGAGGCACAGACAAAATGCGGCCACGATGAGGCAGGATTTTTTCACAAAGTATTTGGATTGCTACCATATCGCGCATGAGCCAGCAAGCGCAAGTCGTGTTAGCGTAGCAATGGCGATGCCGGCGGTCGGTCGTTGATCCAGCACCGCTGGCTAAAAATTGATTTGCGTGCCGATGGAGACGAGCTGACGGTCAAACTCGCGGGTCTGGGCATTGGCAAGGTTGTCTTCGGCATTGCGCCCGAAGTCGAAGATCCAGCCGGCATTGACTGTCATGTGCGAAGAGATGAGGTAGCTCAAACCAATTGTTGCGGAATATTGCTGGTCGCACCGGCGGCAGACGGCGGCGCGAACATCGTCAAAATCCCAGGACAACATTTTACCGCCGAGATCCAGACTCCAGGCGTCGGTCAGTTTGCGGTGATAATTCAGTTCGTAGGCGGAATCGGTATAGGGCACCTTGCCGGTGCCGGCCAGCCATTGCCAGTATTTGTATTTGAAGGTCACGGTATCGCGTTCCGAGAACGTCGCGGTGGCCTGACCTTCGCCGTAATATTTTGTCAGGTGGGAATGATTGACGGGCGCCGCCGAATTGTAGCTGCGGAAATCCGGGCCGCCGGTGAATTTCAGCGTCAGCCACGGCCAAAGCTTGCCTTCAAATCCAATTAAAACGCGCTGATAGCGGTTGTCCGAAAAGTAGGGCGAGAAGGCGTAATGTTGCTGATATTGCTGACCGTAGCGATAGCCGAGGGTGCAGGCAAAAGCATCGGTGATTTGGTAGCCCAAGTCGGCGCCGCCATTGACGTCGGCGCGGTCGGCGTAATTTTGATAGCCGGTGGTGGTGTCGAGCCGGGTCATCATATCGTTGTAAATCCAAGCCGCCGCCGGACGGACAAAAACTTTGCCGTAGTTGAGTTGCAGGGAGAAGCTGCCCGTCTCCAGAATTTGCCGCCGCCGGGCGCGGTCAAAAATGGTGCCAAAACCGCTGTAAAAATTCCCCGGATAAAGCGGCCCGGTGTCGCTGCCGTCCACATAGGTGAATTGATTTTCCGCGTTCACCGTGGCGAACTCATTGCCGGCCTTGGCGGTGGTCAGTATCCGCTGCGCGTTATAGCTTTCGGAGTTTTGGTCGTGATACAAAACGAAGTCGGGCGCGTAGGCGAAAGTGATTTGGGAGTTGGTGTCGCCCCACAGCGGCGCGAAATTAACACCAATTTTCGGTGAAACCGTGGTGATCCACGAAGCCGCATCCTTCAGCGCCACCACACTGCCGGCGGGCACGGTATAAGCCGGCGGATTATTGACGCCGGAAAGAAAAATATTGTTGTCGTAACTTTCCTTCAGGCCAAGCGAGCAATCCGTCAGCCACGCAGGCTTGGAAAATTCCGCTGGCACCTCGCTGGCGACGGCAGAAAATCCACCAACGAGAATTGTTCCTACCGCCAGCGTCAGCCAAAGTTGATTTGCTGAAAATTTCATTTACCGACGCAAATTAGCATTTGGCGGCGGCCGGTGATGGACGTTACTGGCTGAAAGCTGGCTAAAAATTGCCCAGACAGTTCAGGGCATCAGCGCGTGGTTCGGGAAGGAATCATTGCGGTGCCGGGCCTTGCACCACTTGCACCATATCCTCCGGGCGAATCCATTTTTTGAAGGCGGTTCGGACATCGCCCGCCGAGAGCTTGAGATAAATGCGGCCGGCACGCACCGGTTCGTCGAGCGGCAACCCGAGCGCCGCCCGCGACAGCCAGCCGCTGGCGATGCGGTCCACGCTGGATTCGGCGAGCGGGATTTCGCGCAGCAACATCAGCTTGGCCTGCCGGAGTTCTTGGTCGGTGACTTTTTTCGTCTGCATTTGTTTGAGATTGCTGACGATGATGGCGCGGGCTTTGGCCACGTTCGGCGGGTCGCATGCGTAAGGCACCTGATAAACACCGCGCGTCAAACCGATATTGAACGACGAGCCGACATAATAAACCAGCCCGGCTTTCTCGCGCAAATCGCGATACAAACGCGTCGCGTAAAAACCGCCGCCGAGAACATGGTTGCCCAGTTCCAGCGCGTAATAATCGGTATTCGTGCGCGTCAATGTCAGCGTTTCCGCCAACGTCACCTTGTCCTGCACGCGGCTGGCGTCGGGAACGCGGGTGGCGGAAATTGAGTTTGTTGGTGCGGGCGGAAAAAGTGTGTTCGGCTTTTCGCCTCTAGCTGTCCATCCGCCAAAATATTTTTCAATCTTGGCGACGGCGTTTTCCGGCGAAATTTTGCCGATCACCACAATCGTCGTCATGTCGGGACGAAACGCGCTGGCGTAATAATTTTTCACATCATCCAACGTGAGCGATTTGATGGTGGTTGGCGTGGTTTCGCGCGTGGCCGGATCGCCGTTTGGAAACAGCGAGGTGGTCAGTTTGCGGCCAGCGAGGTGGTCGGGGCTTTGCAATTCGCCGGCGACCTGCGCCGCCAGCTGCGGCTGGATGATTTTGAAATCGTCTTCCGGCAGCGCCGGCGAAAGCTCATTGTCCGCGAGCAACTGCACGCCGCGCTCAAAATTATCCGATAAAACTTGGAGCGAAAAATCCGCGCCCGCCGATTCGTTCGCGCCAATGTCATCCAAGGCCTTTTGAAACGCCAGCCGGTCCAGCGATTTGGTGCCGTAGGAAAACAATTTGTCGAGCGTCTCGTCCACGCCGTCTTTGCTGGCGGGCACCTGCACTTTCGCGTTGTTTTTGATGCGGCCATAAACGCCCACCGTGTCACTGACGGATTCCGGCTGGACGATCAGCCTAATTCCATTGGGCAGATTTGTTGTAAACGGGTTCAAGGTGGAAGCCGGAACCGGCAGTTGCTCGGTTAGCTTTTTCGCCCACACCGGTAGTTTGACGTTCGGATTTTCCGAGGACGTGAAGTTTTCCTGTCCGCCAAAACTCTTGGACGAAATTGGTTTGCCGGAGGGTGTTGGTGTGAGGATCGCGCTGATGGCGTGGTTGAAATCCAGATACTTTTTGGCGACGCGATTCACGTCATCCACCGTCACGACGCGAAATAAATTGATGTCGTCGTCCGGTGAATTCCGGTTCTCGACGGCGATGGCCTGCGACCACGCGGAGGCGAGGCCTGAGACGGAATTTTTGGACAGCTCGGCGCTGATAATTTCACGGCGCTTGGCGGCTTCCACTAAATCGGCGGTAATGCCGTTGGTGATTTCAGCGACAAGAATATCTTTTATTTGCTTCAGCAGATTCGTCGAATCACCGCCGGCGGGAAAGCCGGCCAGCGCATAGCCGAGGCCGGATTTTTGCAACGTTTCATATTCAAATTGGGCGAACAGCGCTTTGCCATCCGGCACCAGTCCATAAAGTTTTCCGCGCTGGCTGCTCAACACGTCGGATAAAATTTGCGCGGCGGCGAAGTCGGGGTTTTCCGCGCCGGGAAAACGGAAAACCACGGCGGTCATGCCGTAAGGCAAATCCGTATCGAGCTTCAAAGTATCCGGTTTTACTGGCGAAAAGTTATATTCCGGTCGCGCGGGGAGTGGTGCGGACGGAATATTGCCGAAGATTTCTTTCACCTTCGCCAAAACTTTTTCCGACTGCACATTGCCGACGATGACGAGCACGGCGTTATTCGGCACATACCAGGTGTTGTGAAATTTACGCAAGTCGGCATCGGTGGTCTTATCGAAAGATGGCCGTGTGCCGAGCGCGTCATGTTCGTAAGGCGAGCCTTTGAACATAGCTTGCAACAGTTGCTGGTAAAAAACGTAGG
Organism: uncultured Verrucomicrobia subdivision 3 bacterium; assembly: GCA_903861445.1. Classification (GTDB taxonomy): domain Bacteria; phylum Verrucomicrobiota; class Verrucomicrobiia; order Limisphaerales; family UBA11358; genus UBA11358. The sequence goes on along the minus strand of CAIOUK010000106.1, from coordinate 1,287 downwards.
TTGGGTTCGACAAATCCTGCGCGACTTCCTGCTCGATGGCACCGCGTTCTTTTTCCCAGAGCTTTTCATCAGCCAGCAAGTCGCGCATCCGGGTGGCTTCAATATGCAGGGCAACTTCGAGGTTTTCTGCTGGCGTGGTGAAAAAATATTGCGTGACGGCTTGCTGCGTATCGGCGTTGTCGTTGCCACCCATCGCGGCGGAAGTGGCGGCGAGCTGATCCGCAGTTAAACCGGGGCTGCCGCGAAACATCATGTGCTCCATCGCGTGCGCGGTGCCGGGAAAATCGGCAGAGCACTCGTCCGAGCCGACGCGATAATTCATCATCGTGGTGACGACCGGCGCGAGCGTGTTGGGGACGATGACGACTTGTAAACCATTGGTCAGCGTCGCGCGCAGCACGTCTTGATTTTCAGTATTTGCGCGAATTGCCGGCGAACAAAGCAGACCGGAAAAAAAAATTGCTGCAGAAAATATTTTCGGGAATTTTAAAAGATTAGCCATAATGGATTTGTATTCCGACAAGGCTAGACATGAGCCGTTCAAGTGCGAGAGAAAATTTGCTTTCTGTTTGCGGGAGAAACAAAATCATGGCGTGAAAGCAGACTGGAACAAGTTGCAAAAGTTGGCCTTGGAGGAAATAGAAACGACGCTGGAGGCGTTGCCAAAGCCACTGCGCGAGCAGGCGCGGAAGCTGCCGGTGACGTTTGAAGATGTGCCGAACGCAGGTTTACAAGCTGATGGAATTGATGCAGATACGCTTGGTTTGTTTGCTGGTGCGGAGTTTGCTGATGATGGCGGAACGGTGTTGCCATCGCAGATAATTTTGTTTTTGGAAAACCTCTGGGATTTTGCGGCAGGCGACGAATCAGTTTTTTGCGAGGAGGTTCGCACCACTTTTTTGCACGAGCTGGGACATTTTTTTGGGTTGAATGAGGATGATTTATTTGAGCGGGGACTGGATTAGCCTGTAAATACAGGGGATTATTGAGGTTTTGTCATTGCAAAAAAATTTAAAAAAACTCTTGCACGAAAATAAATGTCTGATAATCTTCATGTCCCTTCGCGGTATAACCAACGAGGGCCAGTTTGAAAAACTGGTTGACATTGGGTTCTGATTCATTAGATTGAACGACCCTAGCTCGATACTGACAAGCCGAGTTGAAAAGTAAGACCAATCGGCGGTCAGGTTTTTTGTCCCCTAAATGGGAGCAAGAAAAGCAGATTTTTGGCGGTAAAACGCCGGCTGCTCTTTGAAAATTGAATTGTGCGATTAGTAAAGAGCCCCT
>CAIOUK010000105.1 GCA_903861445.1 uncultured Verrucomicrobia subdivision 3 bacterium | reverse complement strand
GAGCCTGATGAGCAAGCGGTGCGTGCGTTCCGACACGGCGATGACCGGCGAAATCAGTTTGCGCGGCCGCGTGATGCGCGTGGGTGGCATCAAGGAAAAGGTGATTGCCGCGTCGCGCTTCGGCGTGAAGCAGGTGATTCTGCCGGAAGGCAACAAACCGGATTGGGAAGATGTGCCGGCGGAAGTGCGCGCGAAATTGAAGGTGCATTTCGTGAAACAGATTTTCGAAGTCTTGCAACTGGCGCTGGCGGCAAAATGAATATTTCCGAGCCGCAACGCAATTGTTTCAGCCGCATTTTTTGCAGTTCCGAAGGAATGATGGAAATTAGCCAGCTACGAAGTGGCTGGTATCTTGCCCAAAGAATTTTCCAAGTCCTGAAGGGACGACGGACGTTTTCCGCCGTCCTTTCAGGACGGAATTTTTTGCGGATGTTTTTCCAGCCACTTCGTAGCTGGCTAATTTCCGGCTGTCGCTCCGCGACTCTGTTGGCACTGGCCGCGCTGGTTTTATTTTTTGCCGTGAGCGCGACGGCGCAGACGAACGCTTTGTCGGATGCGGAAATTCAAGGGCGTAATCTTGCCCAGCAACTTGCTGACGTAAAACCGACTAAAGATTTCACCAACACGGGCGCTTTGAAAATCAAAGATGCTAAAGGTAAAAATTCGGAGATTCTAATAAAATTTTTGGTTGTTATTAAAGCCACAAACTGGTTGAGCATTTACGAAGGCGTAGAAACCCATTTGGAAGCCGGAGACAAGTTGCGAATTATCCATCAAGAATCGTTGGCGAATAAATACGCAATTGTGCATGTGTGCGGGTCGGGAACTACTCTTTCACAGTTGGATGACTGGGGAGTTAGTCCTCTTTCGGATGAAGCAGAAATGATAATTCCTTTTTGCCAGTCCGATTTCTGGCTGTGCGACCTCGGCTTGGAATTTTTTCACTGGCCGGCGCAAAAGATTTTGCCGAAGACGACCACTCTAAAACGTGGCCGCGAATACACGCTGCTGGAAAGCACGAATCCGAATCCGCCGACCAACGGCTATTCGCGCGTGGTGTCGTGGATTGACAAGGAAACCGGCGGCATCTTGGAAGCCGAAGCCTATGAAGCGGCGGGTAAGCTGCTAAAAGTGTTCGAGCCGAAGTCGTTCAAAAAAGTGAACGGCCAGTGGGAACTTCAGGAGATGGAAATCCGCAATGTCCAGACCGGCTCGCGCACGCGGCTGGAGTTCGATTTGAAATCCGATTGATTCCAAATCGCGTCCGCCGTTGCGCCACGGGGCAGCAGCATGGTTTGAAAATTTTCCAAGTCGAGTGTCGCGCGAAATATACCCGCCACGGCTTGCGCTTGCACCACCGGCTTTTCTCTGCTTAAATTCAGCGGCGCGCGCGATGCAAAATCCACCTCAAAACTACCCAAAACATTACTGCGGAGTCTTCGGCATTTTCGGCCATCCGAATGCCGCCGAACTCACCTACTTCGGTCTTTACGCCCTGCAACATCGCGGGCAGGAAAGTGCCGGCATCGTCACCTGCCACGAGGGAAAATTTTACAAGCACCACGGCATGGGTCTCGTGCCACAGATTTTTAACGACCCGAAAACGCTGCATGATCTCGTCGGCGACCGCGCCATCGGTCACACGCGTTATTCCACAACTGGCTCGTCGCAGTTAAGCAACGCGCAGCCGCTCACAGTGAATTGCGCGCGCGGGCAAATCGCCGTCGCGCACAACGGTAACCTGACCAACGCCGCGAAACTCCGCGACGAACTCGAAGCGCGCGGCCTAGTTTTCCAGACCACCGTGGACAGCGAAATCATCATCATGATGCTCGCGCAGCCGGAAATCGGCGGCGTGGCCAATTCGCTCGTGCAGACCTTGCGCCGCATCGAAGGCGCGTATTCATTGGTGATCATGACGGAAAAGGAATTGATCGGCGCGCGCGACCCGCACGGTTTCCGTCCGCTTTCCATCGGCAAAACGGCGAGCGGCGCGTATGTGCTGTCCAGCGAGACGACGGCGTTTGATTTAATCCACGCGCAGTTTGTCCGCGACGTCGCGCCCGGCGAAATTGTCATTATCAACGACAAGGGGCTGACCAGCATCCAGGCCTGGCCGGAACATCAGAAGCGCGCGTTCTGCATTTTTGAATACGTTTATTTCGCGCGGCCGGACAGCAACATCAACGGTCACAGCGTCTATGAAGTTCGCAAGGCGATGGGCCGCCAACTCGCGCGGGAACATAACGTCAAAGCTGATTTGGTCATTCCCGTGCCGGACAGCGGCGTGTGCGCGGCGATGGGTTATTCCGAGGAATCCGGCATTCCTTACGAGATGGCGTTCATCCGCAATCACTATGTCGGCCGCAGTTTTCTCCAGCCGACGCAGCTCATCCGCGACTTCAACGTGCGGGTGAAGTTGAACTTGATCGAATCGCTCGTCAAAGACAAGCGCGTGGTGATCGTGGACGATTCAATTGTGCGGGGGACCACCTGTCGTTCGCGCGTGAAGACGCTCAAGGAAGCGGGTGCCCGGGAGGTCCACGTGGCCGTCAGTTGTCCGCCGCACATGAACCCGTGCGTGTATGGCATTGATTTTCCGGATCGCAGCAAGCTGATGGCAGCCAACAACACCGTGGATGAAATCCGG
>CAIOUK010000104.1 GCA_903861445.1 uncultured Verrucomicrobia subdivision 3 bacterium | reverse complement strand
TATGACCCGGACAGCAACGTGCGGGGCTGGTTTTATGCGGACGCGGCATTACAGCCTTCGCAAACCAATGTTTATGTTTCCGTGGTGATGCCGATCGCGAACCTGAACAATTACAGCAACCTGCTCGCCGGCATCAGCGCCTCCGTTACGGCCACGAACCAGACGGTGTATGTGCCTTACGGCAGCCGGAAGATCCAGCAGGTGAATTTTACAAACGGGCTGACACCGGGCTATCAGTTGGTGGACTTGGATCCGGTGGTTTTCACCGTGCCCACCAATCTGGTCGTCGCGGCCGTCAACAGCAACGGTGCGCCGGTCAACTTTGTCACCATGGCGTCGAACAACGCCAGCGGGTCGCTGCCGACCATGAATACGCCGGCTTCAGGCTCGATGTTTCCCGTCGGCACCACGACGGTGACGGTGACGGCAACGGACTCTGGAGGCGACAGCTATAGCACCATGTTCAATGTGACAGTGGTATCGGTTCCAAATATGCCACCCGGTTTTCCACCGCAGGCCATCACGGTGACTGGTGGTCTGGTGTCGCTGACGGCCACCGGGGCGTCCGGCACACCATTCACATTGTGGACCAGCACAAATGTGGCGCTGGCACCCATTACGAACACTTGGACGAAGTTGACCAACGGCGCTGTCTCGACAAGTCCGTTTATCCTCACCGATCCCAGTGCGGCGACCAACCGGCAACGATTCTATCGGTTCAGCACGCCGTGAGTGGCTGGTTTTAATCCGAACCATGAATGATTTATCTGGGCTGCATATGTTGTTCGCCCAGTGAAAAAATCATGAAGGCCACATGTTATCAAAATTGTTGAATGATTACGCCGCCTTCGGGGCTGCTTTACAAACTGCATATAATCGGAGCGAAAATGCTATTCCGCAAAAAAATGATCCGTGGTAGATTTGCGTGATTTCATTTGGCGGCGACTGAAAAGCGCCTGCCGCCATTGTCCGCCGAACAAAACATCAAACGTCAACCCAACAAAGATTATGAAACCCGCCCCTTGTCAAAATTTATTTTGCCTGACGGCCCTCGCCCTCGTGACTGGTCTGTCGCTGCCTGTCGTGCGGGCCGCTGACACGACAACCTCGGCATGGAGCGGCGCTAACTCCACAACCTGGAGCGACACTGGGAACTGGGGTGGCGGCGTGCCGAGCTCCGCGGTGAGCGCCTTGTTCAACTCCACGTTTACAAAACAGCCTAATCTCACTGCGGGAGCAACCGCACAGGGAATCTGGCTGGCCTCCTCCGTGGGACAGGACGTGACCATCGGCGCAGGTTCGGCATTTACTTTGCAGGATACGGGCACCGCGACGCTGAACTCGGTGGCGAGTGCCGGCATCTACATGAATGATTCGGGGAATCACAATCTTAACATTGGAGCCAATGTCACGGTTCAACTCGTAAACACCACCGGCTTTTACAATAATCAGGCCTCCGGGGCTTTGAACTTTAATTCGGGAAGCACGCTGAATCTCAACACAAAGACGCTTACGGTTGGCACGGTTGGCACGGCAAGCGGCGCGGTAAACGTATCGGGAGCAATCTCCACCGGATCGGGCGCGTTTACCTTGAAGGCCGGCACGCTTACGCTCAATCCGACCAGCACCGGCCACTCCTACAATATCAATGTTGGAGCGGCCACCGGAGACGCGGGAACCCTGAAGCTGGCCAGCGCCAACGCTGTGGACAGTTCCGGGACTTTCACCTTCGGCCCAGGCACTGTTTTGAACACTTTGGGAAC
>CAIOUK010000103.1 GCA_903861445.1 uncultured Verrucomicrobia subdivision 3 bacterium | reverse complement strand
TGTCGGTCGTCGCATGACTTGTTTTATCCGTATAACAAAAAGATATTTCTTCACCATGTTTTCTTTCATTGCGGACAAGTGCGCCAAGCGGATTGCCAAGCGCAGTCCATAGCTTCTTGGTATCGTCGTAAGAACACAATGGTCCACAGCCCTGCACTGCATTCCAGAACAGCTTGCCCTGACGATCGCTAAAAAATTGCGGGAAAGTAATACTCCCGGCAATCGGGCAAGGTTGGGTGTCAGGGGGCAGCCTGTCATCTGGCATTATCCGAGTAAAAGACGAAATATCCTCGGGTCGGTCAGAACGCCAGTAAACGATTTTCGAACTGTGCATGCCGCCACACACATGGATATAGCCGGAGCGGTCGACAGCAATGATATACAAGCAGTGATTATCGCTGGGTGCCGTGTTGCCTTTTTGGGCGGTATCTTTGCCTGTGACCAGCGGCAGGGTCACCGCCGCCGAACCGTTGAGCGGAACTTTGGCGACCATGACCTTTTCGTCCCCCTGCCTCATGTAAATGACATAAGCATTTCCTTTATAAACTTTAGGCTCGCAGGCCCCCATACCGTCCCGGGTAATGGATTTCGTGGTGAAAAGCGTGCTGGTTTGATGCGCTTGATTCTTGAGGAGATACGGTTCGTCGGCTGGAGCTGCGAACGCCGCCGGAAGGTTCGTTAGCGCCAGCGTGACGACCACGACGGCTGCAATGCGCCTAAAAGGGATGTTTTCCCGGCTGTTTGTCACGATCTACTTGCTCTTAATGATTTCTGTATTCGGTTTTCTGGTTGATTCCAGTCAAACGATTCCTTCCTGTTTTTAGCTACCCGACTGGAACAACTCTCACGGCACCGCCACTTCCGCCATCTGGAAGACGATCTTCTAGGAGTGGCGCACAACCTTCGCCCGGCAAATGAAACGGAAACTTTGGTCAATCAGCCAGCCAACCAGTGCTATGACATTGCCGGATTAATAGTGATTCACTTTTTGCCTTTGTGATGATGCTTTACTGTGATGGTCAGCGTCTGATTCGAAGCATCAATACTCTGGACAATTCCGTGAACATGCAAGTCGGTGCTGTTGTGCTTGTGATGCTGCTTGGCAGACTTTGCCTTCTTCGCGTGTTTGACGGGATTGGGGCCGGCGTCTTTGATGTGGATTGCCGTCAAAACGCCATTCGCCTCCGTGTAGGCAATTTTGACGTGGTCGCCGACCTTGATGTCGGCCAGCGTGGCGCTCTTATTTCCTTCCACGGAAATTTTTGCGCCGACGGCAACACTGAAGGTCTGGGTGGCGCTTGCGTGTTTGCCAGCGTGCTTGCCTGTGTGGCCTGCCTGGGCTGGAAGCGAGAGAGCCAGCAGGACCAAGCCAGCCAGAATAATTTTTTGCATGCGGGGGAATGATGTTTTCATAGTTTTTTTGAGTTAATCACGGGGACACAATAATATTTAAGCAATCGCGATCAGCGGATAGCCAGCGCCGTATTGATTTCTGTGATGGCCTCCTCAATCCGCCACACTATCCGCCGCTCGGCTTTGGCGGAATCTGAAATCTTTACTTGTGCCAACAAGTTGCGGGCCGCGCGCAGCCGCTCATCCGATAACGGCTGGGCAATTTTATCTTTGTCGTCACCGCGAAGAATCACGCCCATGTGTTTTGCCGCCTCTTCAATCCTGTGCATGGCCTTGATGCGATGGCCCTGATAATCATGATCGCCCGTTCTCAGAATATCATAGGCTTGACGCAGCAATTCCGCCTCAGCTGAATCATTGACCGCAGCTTTGTGATTACCATGATGTTGGGCGTGATGACCGCCGCTTGAATTTCCCGGCAAGTTATTTGGAGAAACATTTGCCGCAATCGCCGACACCGCAATGGTGGAAACGCATGAGAACACAATCATTTTTTTAATGTTGTTGATTCTTTGTATGTGTGGGAATGATGTTTTCATAGTTTTTTTGAGTTAATCACAGGGGACACGGTAAAATTTATATTAGAAATGAATTAATTAAAATCCCCCAATCGGGTGAGCCCAGCCTTCCGCTGGCGGTGATACCGATGCACACATGACAAAGCTGGCACCAGCAAAGCGAAGCGAGCGACTAGGCCAAACTCACTCCTTCTGTTTGGATAAATAATTGACCACCGCCTCCGTGCGTGAACGGACGTGTAATTTCTCATAAACATTCTTCAAGTGGCTGCGCACCGTTTCGATGCTTAAGTTTTGATGCTCGGCGATTTCCTTGTTGGAATATCCTTTGGTCAACAGCACCAGCGTTTCCTCCTCGCGAGCAGTGAGGTTGATGGGTTTTTCCCGGTTCGGCTTCTTTGTGTGAAAGGAGTCAATGACGCGGCGGGCAACCTCGCTGGTCATGGGCGCACCGCCATTCAGCACATCCAATAACGCCGCGCGCAATGCCGCCGGCTCGGTGCGTTTGAGCAGATAGCCATTCGCGCCCGCTTGCAACGCCTGAAATACCGTCTCGTCCTCGTCCGAAGCCGTCAGCATCACGATGGGCACCTTGGGTAGCACCGCCTTGAGCCGCGCGGTGCATTCGATGCCGGACATACGCGGGAGAAAGATGTCCATCAGAATGACATTCGGCTTGGACTGGGGAACCAAAAGCAGGGCCTCCTCGGCGGTGGCACAGGCGCAGACGCAGGTGAAGTCGGAAAAAGACGAAATCAATCGGGACCAACTTTCACGAGTGGCGCGCTGGTCTTCCACCAACGCCACCCGCAGCGGGAGTTGGCCATCGGCTGGTGAAGGAACCGCAGTCATGTGATGGAAGCCTCCTGCGGACCTTGTGTGGCTGAGGCCAAGATCATTTTTTTACGAATACTTAACATGGTGTTTTTAGTTTGCGCGTCTTTTTAATTGAGAACGTTTGCCCACTTGGGCAGGGGCACTTCAAATTCCACCCGACAACCGTTGCCCGCCTGGCTGCTGATGCGACACTGACCGCCCAACTCCTGCATACGCTGCGCCATATTCGTCAGCCCATTGCGCACGGAGCTTGCCTGTTCCGGATCAAAGCCTACGCCGTTGTCCTCTACCACCACCAGCAAGGTCTGACCATGGCGATGGATACGCAGAAATAGTTCGTTCGCCTGGGAATATTTGGCGGCGTTGTTGACCGCCTCCTTGACGGCGAGCAACAGATTGCGGCGCACCGGCAGTTCAAACAGCACTTCCGGCAGATTATCTTCCACATCCAGCCGGCAGCGGATCGGCGTTGGCTCCAGAAAGCGCCTCACCTGCTGACAGGCGAAGGTGGCGAAATCCCGGAGCGTATCCCGTTGCGAATTCACCATCCAGACTACCTCGTCCATAGCGCCAGACAGGGCACGGGCATTCTTAGAAAGTGCGGCGAAATGGGCGCGGGCTACGGAGTCGGCGGGACATTCAGTCTGGGCCACCTCACCTTGCAGCGCCAGTTCGGTAAGCCGGGCACCCAGCTCATCGTGGATATCGCGAGCGATCCGCGCCCGCTCACGCTGGAGCATCACTCGCGCCCTGGACTGCACCGCCAGCCGCGCCAGCAATCGCAAATAAAACAAGGCGCCAAGGACGACGATAATTAATATCCCGACTTGGAACCAGCCACGTTGCCAGAATTCGATTTCCACCGGCTGAAGCTTCGGAACCTTCACGAGCCAGTTAGGTTTCCGTTTGGCCACACGACCATCTCGTGGCTGCATCAGTTTCTGTGTCACCACGGCTTCACCCCAATGTGCCGGCGCCTTGATTTTGGTTTCCCATCCACTTTCTTCGGTCGGCGCGATGCGCCAGTTTCTATCAGAGAAAATCTGCATCACCTGTCCATCCCTGAATTTAATTTTCAGACCGAACTTCATGCCAGCCTCGCGACTATCATGAAAGGCAGCAACTGCCACCACATGCCATCCGGGATTCAGCAACAGGCTGATATCATAATCAGTAAAAGTGCTCCAATCGCTACCTTCTCCCACTTCGCGACCATCCAACAGCAACCGGTATCCGTTGTGCGCCGTGATGCGTAAGATTGCCTCGGTTACAATTCCATCTTTGGGAATTTCAAATGATCGCCACAGATGACACGTCTGCTTGTCGTGCACCGTTTTGTCCCAGATCCACGGGCCGACATCCCATTTCGGAGGCACCTCGCCAATTGAGTCCTGACCAACCGACGGAGAGGTGGTTGCAACACTGCTCGCCTGCGCTAGGGCGACCAGACTCCAGCCCACACACAGAAACAGAATGCCAAGTTGAACTGCCAGCCATTGAGCCTGCCCACGCCGATGGAAGCAGTGCCGGGATTGTCTAGCTGCAATAAAAACACGGCTGCAATTAGCACAATTACCTTCTGGCCTTGGCTCGCTTTGGTGAACAGGGTGCAAATGCATGGGGCGTGCGTATTTTTAGTTGAGTTGAGCTGCAAAGTCCACAGGTGATTTGAATCTGAAGGCGCGGTTCGCGGAGTGAAATCATCCGGTGGTGGTGGGCTCACCCGATTGGGGGATTTTAATAAACCCATACCTAATATAGATTCCGCAGCGTCTTCTAAGATTAACTTAAAGAAACTGTGATAGCATCATTCCCCGGCAAACAAAAAACCATCTTTGCTGGCCTGCTACTGCTGGTGCTCTCACTCCCGGCTCACGCGGTCAAGAATATCACCGTGGACGCTAGTCAGATCAATTTTACCCGCGCAAAAAACGCAACCGGATTCCTCACGAGCGGTCTGACGGACTTTGTAAATCCTAACCCGGCCACACCTTACACGAACACTATCAGTCAGTCCTGCGTAGGCTGGCTTCGATTTATGGACGGCGGCATGTCGAAAAATTATCTGTGGCATACCCCGGGTGATTACACCAATGCCGTCAACGGACTTAAACCCCAGGTCGCCTCGCTGTCAACACCTCCGGGAACTGCGCAATATTCCGGGTATCGACTGGCAAACAACTCACCGGTATTCAACAACATTCCCATGAACTTTGATCAGTTCATCCAAGTGTGTCAGGCAACCGGGGTCGAGCCGATTGTCGCGGTCAGTGCCGAGGCTTATAAATATCCGAACACCGCCGTAACCATGGGTCAATTGCTGACCAATGCCGTTGAGTGGGTTCGCTATGCCAATGTGACGCGCGGTTACCATGTCAAATACTGGCAGATCGGCAATGAACAAGACTCCAACGGAGGTTGGCTGACTACGAACCAGTATGTGTATGTCTTGACGAACTTCAGCGCGGCTATGAAGGCGGTTGATCCGTCTATCAAGATCGGTGCTGGGGTCAGTTTTGATCTATCCTGGATGACCTATGTTCTCTCAAATGCCCTTAATTACATTGATTTTATTACTCCGCACTCGTTTGGATCAACCGAAGTGGACACCTATGCGACCTACCGGACGAATACGGAGACTGGTCTGGGCACCATGAACACCACCCTCCTGGCCATTTTAACAGCGGTGCCGATACGGCAGCAGAGCCAGTTCGAGATACTCGTAACCGCGATGAACGGAGGTCATGACGGAAATAATAACGGAACCGACAATCAGACCAATGTCGTCTACAAGGGCCTCGCGAACTTTGAGAAGATGGCCAATATACTTACCGATGATCCACGCATAATTTCGGCCGATATGTGGAATATCCGCAATCCGTTTGATGCTGACACTCCCAGAGTTCTGACCGACGTCGATGCGTTCGACTTTGATAACAACTTAACTCCGGTCGGGTGCGGCGTGCAGGTCTTAGCCCAGTTCTTAAAACCAACTATCCTGAATGTGACCATGGTTAATGGCTACCTGCGTTCCTACGCCGCTTGGAACACCAATGATTCAACGCTGGCGGTCTGGATTGTGAACAAGGACACCAACGCGGACACCGCCAACCTGACTTTAACCAATTTCAATCAGACCGGATCGTTTGACAAATGGGTGTTCACCGGCGACAGCCCCGTTTCAACTAATTACACTTGGCAGCAAGTCAGCAGCGGTCTCTATTCCACCAACCCTCTGACCGTCACACTCTCGCCTTGCTCCATCACAGTGCTGCATTTCAATTTACAACCGACAGTGAACATCACTTCACCACTATCTGGTCAGAGCTGGAGTAATGTTGTGTTCACAGCCACCGGAACAGTTACGGACAAATGGCCGGTTGCCAGCGTGCAGTATCAGTTGAATGGTGGAATCTGGACGAATGCTACGGGCACGACTAATTGGTCGGCACACTTAACCCTGACACCTGGAACCAACACATTTGCAGCGTATGCAACGGACATTATCGGTGTCCCCTCTTCAACCAACAGCGTTAATTTCCAATATGTCGTGACCAATAAATTGCAAATCCGAGCCACTGGCTTGGGAACCCTATTGCCCAATTACAGCAACGCGTGGCTTAACATCGGCCAAAATTACAGCATCACCTCCGCCCCTGCCATGGGTTTTGTGTTTACAAACTGGACGGTTTCGACGAATTGGACTGGTGGGACAACCGTTACCCGGACGAATTTACAATTTATGATGGAATCGAATCTTACATTGTTGGCCATATTTAATGAAACAAGCAGACCAACACTTACAATCACCGCACCGACCAACAATCAGCACATGACGAATGCAATAGCCTACGTCACTGGCACGAATAGCGATAATTGGGGAATAAGCAATGTCTGGTATCGGTTAAACAGCAACACTTGGAACTACGTCACAACGACTACCAATAACTTAACCAACTGGACACAGACGGTGACACTCCTCTCCGGCACCAACACCGTGAATGCGTATGCCGTCAATCTAGGAGGAATATACTCACAAACCAACAGCGTGAGCTTTGTGTCGAGCAACACATTCGCGCTACAGCTCGTTTTCACCAACCCGCAGCCGTTAAAAACGAACGGTCTTGTTTTCACGCTAGACTTGTCAACTGGGCTAAACGGGCACATCCAGGTTTCAAGCAACCTGATCAATTGGGGGACACTAACAAATTTTATCGGCTCCAATGCAACCATCACTTTCAAAGATCCAGGAGCTACGAATTCTGGACAGCGCTATTATCGGGCAGTAATTCCGTAGGCTGTTTGAAAATAAAAATGCCAGCCATCGTGGCAATTAGCCGCAGTTACCCGGCCCGTAAACCAGAATTTTGAAAGTGCCAGGAATGATTTGGCCACGCCGCTCGCCGGGCGCGGGCGCGGCAAATTTGGCCGACGGCAGGTAAATCCGATGCGTGACGGGATTCAGCGCCATCGTGCGCGCGCCTTTTTCCGTCGGCAACATTTGCATCACGGTCAATTTGTCCGGCGCATCTTCGTGCGCAATCGTCACCGTGCCGTCACCGCAGGAAGCGAAGACCAATTGCGTTTCCGGGTCAAAGGCAGTCGCATCCACGCCGGCACCAATCGGCACGGTGGCAAGAACTTTACCGCTGCTACTGTCCATCATGACTATTAAATTATTGTGGCAGCCGAGAAACAGCCGATGGTTTTTCTCATCAAAGGCCAGACCGGTGGCTTCCGCGCCGGGTGCAATCGGCCAGCGGTATTTCACGGAATGAGTTTTGGCGTCAATCACGAGCAGTTCGTTTTTATCTTCGAGGTTGACGTAGATTTGCCCCGCCTTGGAATCTGCTTGGGCAAATTCCGGCTTGCCGCCCAGCGGAATGGTTACCACCGCTTTTCCAGTTTTCGCCGCAATTACCGTCGCCGACTCGCCGCGACCGTTGAAGGTGTAAAATTCCTGCCGGCCCGGCTCGTAAAGCATGGCATCGGGATTGGTGCCGGTGTCCACCTTGGCAATGATCTGAAAAGTTTTCAGGTCAACCAGCGCGGCCTTGTCTTCCTTGCCGCAAGTGACGAGACCGCGTCCAAGTTCCGGCGCCAGCGCAATACCGTGAACGCCGGGCGTATTGCTGATTTCGCCGATGATGGCGTCCGTCGCCAGACTGAGAGCGCCAGTCGCTAGTTCGATAACAACGACTTTATCGCCGTGCGAAACGTAAAGCCGCTGCGCCGCCGCATCCACCGATAAATAATCCCAGCCGCCCGCGCCACCCACGGGAATTTCCCTGATAAAATGATAGGGTTCCGCCGCGCGCCCCACCATCGCGAGCGCGAGGCAGAACAAAAGCGGCAGTAGCATTTTATTCATAAACGCAGAATCAAGCAGCCGATTCGGCGGGCACAGGCTTGGGCCGGTGCAGCACCATGACGTTGCCCACGCGCATGACGAGGTGGCTGCCGGTCTTTTCCGCGAGCAACGGTGCGAGCGTTTTCTTCTCTTCCTTGAACTCGGCGAACTTGATCTTGACCAATTCGTGCCGTTCTAACTCAGCGGAAACGGTGCGGATGAAGCCATCGCTCAAGCCAGCCTTGCCGACCTTGAGGCTGGGTTCCAGAAGTTGCGCCGCCGCCTTGAATTTGCGGATTTGTTGATTGGCCAATGGTTCGAGCATGAGCGCGCAGTTTAAGATTTTTCAGCGAAATGGCCAGCGGCGAATCAGCCTTCGCCCCACGCGACCAGTTCTTCACGCAGTTTTTCCACCGGCAGGCCGACGACGTTGCTGTAGGAGCCGGAGATTTCGGAAATGATTTTTTCGCCCGAATCCTGGATGGCATAGGCACCTGCTTTGTCCAGCGGATGAATGGCGGCCAGGTAATCACGGATCTGCCGCGCGTTCAGCGGATGAAACAGGACATCCGTGCTCACGGCAAAAATCCTTTCGCGATGGCGGCGCAGATGCAGGAGGCAGACGCCGGTGACCACCTGATGATGCCGCCCTTGCAGCCGACCAATCATTCGCCGCGCGTCGGCAAGATTACGCGGCTTGCCGAGAATTTCATTGTCGAGGAACACTAGCGTGTCCGCCGCCAGCACCAGCGCATCGGGAATTTGCTTGGCAATCACGCGCGCCTTGCGATGGGCGTTGAGCTGGCAGACTTCCAGCGGAGTGAGATGTTCGTGAGCTACTTCGGGCGCGTGGCCGGGCAGCACCCGAAACTTCACCGGCAGCAGTTGCAACAACTCCGCACGGCGCGGTGAGGCCGAAGCCAAAATGAGCGGCGGCAATTTCACCATCTCATTTTAGCAGAATCCAGCAGCCTGTCGAGTGCGGGAAAAATGAGACGTGCGTCCAAGGTTTTTTTTCGTTAATTCTTCACCATGCAAATCGGCCGTCACCCCACCAACCTTGCGCTCATCGGCTTCATGGGCACAGGGAAAACCTCCGTGGGCCGGCAGGTGGCGGACCATCTCGGCTTTGAATTTCTCGACACCGACGAATTCATCCAGTCACGCACCGGCCGCACCATCGCGGATATTTTCACCAAAGACGGCGAACCCGCCTTCCGCGCACTGGAAAAACAGGTTGTGCAGGAGCTTTCCAGCCGGGAAAAAACCGTCATTGCCACCGGCGGCGGACTGCCAACCAATGCCGAAAACCTTGCCGCCTTAAAATTGTTTGCACTCGTGGTCTGCCTCTGGGCCTCGCCGGAAAAAATCTGGGAGCGTGTCCGCAACCAGTCGCACCGCCCCCTGCTCCACGATGCCGACCCGCAGAAAAAAATCCGCGAACTGCTGGCCGTCCGCGAACCGTTTTACAAACAGGCCGACGTGCTCATCAATACCGACCTCCGCTCCGTCCGCGAGGCCGCGCAGCAAATCACCTTGCAGTTCAAACTCGCCACGCGTCAGCCCAGATGAAAGCCGCCATCCGTCAACGCGCGGCGGAACTGGGCTTTGACGACTGCCGCATCACCACCGCCGCGCCGCCCGCCAGCGCGGAAAAATTCGCGGACTGGATCGCGCAAAAAAGCCACGGCGAAATGGCCTGGCTGGAACGCAACGCGGAAAAACGCGTTGACCCGCAGAAAATTTTGCCCGGTGCAAAATCCGTCGTCTGCCTCGCCATCAGCTATGCGACGAGTGACAAGAAACTGGCGGCGGCTCAAGACTCAGCACTCAACACTCAGCACTTTTCCGGCATCATCGCCCGTTACGCACAGTTCGCCGATTACCACGATGTGCTGGCGGAAAAACTGAAAACACTCACAAAATTTGCGGATGAACTTGGCGGCGCGAATTGTAAATCGCTCTGGTATGTGGACACCGGGCCGATTTTGGAACGTGATTTTGCGCAGCGCGCGGGCATAGGCTTTGTAGGGAAGCACACCAACGTCATCAGCCGCCGGCTCGGCAACTGGATTTTTCTCGCGGAAATTTTGACGACGCTCGAATTGGAACCGGACGCGCCGGAGAAAAACCATTGCGGTAGTTGCTCTCGTTGCATCAGCGCCTGCCCGACCAACGCCATCACCGCGCCGTTTCAACTCGATGCGCGTAAGTGCATTTCCTATCTGACGATTGAATTGAAAGGCTCGATTCCCGTCGAACTGCGCCCGCTCATCGGCAACCGCATCTACGGCTGTGACGATTGCCTGGCCGTTTGTCCGTGGAATAAATTTGCGCGCGAGGGGAACTTGATGAAGCCGCACACGCGGACAGATTTGGCCGTGCCGGACTTACTGGAATTGCTGCGGCTAGATGACGCCGGTTTCAAATCCCATTTTGCCGGCACGCCCATGCTGCGGACAAAACGGCGCGGATTCTTACGCAACGTCTGCGTGGCGCTGGGAAATGTCGGGGATAAAACCGCGCTGCCGGATCTGGAACAAGCCGCGCACGACCAAGAGCCATTGATCGCCGAACACGCGCGTTGGGCGATGCAGCAGATTTTGTCCTAGAGCGGGCCCGGCCAGTTATTTCTTGCCCATAAGATTGAGCATGGCGGTGGCGCATTCGTCGCCGAACCGGATGAAGAAGCGGCCGCTGCCATCGTAGTGGTAGCCCAGATTGCTGCCATACAACGGCCACTCCTGCGAGGATTTGGCTTCTTTGCCACCGGCTTTGGGCGTTCGCCAAAGCCCAACTTCCGGCGTCGTCAGCGGCCAGCTTTCGACGGCCGCTACGGTGCCAGCCAGTTCCGGGGTTGTGGCCGCCGCGCGCTGGGCCTTGGAAACATTGTTGGCCATGGCACCTGCGGGGAAGGCGTCGGTGCCTAACACGCCGATCACAAACGGCATCTTCGGTTGTTTGACCTCTTGCCGCAGGTCTTGAATAAAATGCACCATGTTGTTGCTGTAGTTGCCGTAAAACTCGGGGGAAAACTGATCGTTGAATCCTTGAAACCACAAGGCTCCGGCCACTTCAAAGCCGGCCTTCGGATCGTATTCCGGATGATAGGCCTTCGGATCCGCCAGGACTTTGTGGACGAAACCGATCATCTCATTCCAATAGAAACCGGCCTTATCATAGGCAGGCGCTTTGCCCGGCGGGGCGATGAGCGATTGATTGAGTTCCTTGATCTTCGCGCTTAAATCCGCAATTTTTTGCTTTTGCACCGACTGCTCTTCCTTGGACAATTTCCGGATCTCATCCTGCAATTTCCGCTTCTGGGTATCGAACGACTTGATGTCCTTTTGCTTCTGTTCCATCACGGCGGGAGTTCCACCGTCGGCAATATATTTGTCCCACGCCGCCTTTTTGGCCTGCCATTGTTGCACTTGTTCTTTTTGGCTCGCGTTCAACTCAAAAGGCCCGGCAGATGGCGGACGAAAATCGTAATGGAGCGACTTGCCGCCCCAAGCGGTTTTGATGATCAAAATTGGCTGGTTCAGACTTTTTTCCAGCATGATGCCGAACGCATATTCCGGCCCGATGGCGGACGGACCGGCACCGTAGCCAGTGCTCAGCGGGCCGGTAGCAAGGCCGGGTTCAACGTCCCGATTCACGCCGCCATAGGCGGCAATAAAAGTGTGCTTGCCGACTGGAAGATTCAGCCGGGTTTGCCAGGCGTTCGCCAACTCCCGCGCATTTCTCATGTTTTTGGTGGCGGCGATGGTATCGAGGACTTTCTGATCCGTCAGGTTGGGGGTGAAAATCGCGGCCAATTCCCGGTCGCGGGCCGCGCGCACGGGGTCGGTCTGCCGTTGCTTGAAATTCTCGTAACGTTCGTTGCGCGCCTTCTCCACCTCCGCGTTTAAGGCTTTCTGAACCAAGGCGCCAAATTCCGCTTTGGGAAGTTTTGCGTTAGCCGGGTCTTTGAGCAATTCATCGCGGATGGAGGCCTCGGACTTGAGCCGGATTTCGCGAACCAGGCCGCCGGTCATCACCGCCCATTCCTCCTTGGTCGGCACATACGCGGGCTTGGGCAGGTAGGCCAGGGTGGACACATCGCTGTGCCCTTGCATATTCGACTGCCCGGCCAGGACAAAAACTAACAGCTTCTTCCCGCCACCGGACGGTGACGCGACTTCGTCCGCAGCGTTCAAGCGCGCGGCAACGAAAACCATGGCCAGTAAGGTCGATATGTTTTTGAGGGTCATATTCAGGGTTCAGACGGAACCAATTAGGTAATGGTTACGTCTTTGCGTTTACAATATAAAGAAACTGTTTTGGAAACAAACGTTACGCCCTCTGCCGATTAGATAATCTTGCTTACGAAATAAAAGCGGATGCGGCAGATAGTTAGTTGGGTAAAGTCTCATCCTGTGGACATTCCCCCCGATTGCTGGCACCGATGGCTAGGAGGTTGAATTGCCGACGCTGCGGCGTAGCTAACAGACAGCTGCGCCTTTCAACGCCGCCGGATTTATTACGCCATCTATAGATGGGCGCTAAATAATCATTCCGGCATTTTCAGCAACTGCGACCCGCTGTAGGGCTGCGGCGATTTGCCGATTTCCGCACGAACTTTTTTCACGTCGTCCGCCGTGACGGCGTCGGCCTTGTTGCCCCACGAACTGCGGATGTAGGTCAGCACCGCCGCCACGTCTTCGTCCGGCAACGCCGCACCCATCGCGGCCATGTTCATGTTCCAATCCTTGCCGCCAACTTGAATCGCACCCGCCACACCCGCGAGCGGAATGTGCGCGAGACGGCTGGCTCCTTTCGCCATGACCCATTCGGAACCAGCAAGCGCCGGTGCCTGACCCGGTTTGCCCAAGCCATCGGAGCCGTGGCAGATACCACAGACACTTTCATAGACCGCCTTGCCGCGCGCCAAAAGCTGTTTTTCACCGGACTTCGGCTGGATGGATTCCAACTGCTCACGCGACTGGTAAGGCGCGTAAACATTTTTATCAAACCAACCACTGTGACTATCGAGAAACAAGCCGCCCGTGAAGAGCAACACGAGCGTGACGACAATGATCCACATCGGCGCGGAGGAACGCGTGGCGGTCGGCTCGCCGGTTTCAGGGCTGCAACAATTTTTATTTTCGTCGCTCATTTGGCTGCGGTGATCGGGGTGAACGGCGCTTCGTAGAGCGGCGCGTTATTTTTCAAGCTCACGAGATAGGCGGCTAATTGTCTCGCTTCGTCCGTGGGCACGACTTCAAAGCCGGTGGCCGGCGAAAATTCTTTGGGCAACACCAACGCGTCGGGAGCCGGTTGTGCGCCGATTTTTTTCACGGTGAACAAATACCGGAACGCCGGCATGGTGGAATTTTTCACCAGCGAACGCGGCGCGTAAAGATGTTGCAATTGCCAGTTCAAATCCGGCGCACGCACGCCGATATTCGCGAGATCCGGACCGGCACGCAAACTACCGAATTGCACCGGCGAGTCGTAAAGATAATCCGCCGCGACGCTCTGCCGCGTGCCCCAGCCGCGCGCGATGTCCGCGCCGGTGGCGATGACGCGCGCCTCGGTCTTCACGCCGACGGCCTTAAATTTATCACCGAGCATCGAAACCACGGTGTCGT
Source organism: uncultured Verrucomicrobia subdivision 3 bacterium (assembly GCA_903861445.1). GTDB lineage: Bacteria > Verrucomicrobiota > Verrucomicrobiia > Limisphaerales > UBA11358 > UBA11358. The sequence continues at coordinate 6,644 of CAIOUK010000103.1, read as the reverse complement.
CCGCGCCGCTGTAAATGACTTTCGGCAGTTCGCCGTTCCAGCCGGCTAAGTTTGCGACCACCGTGTTGGAAGCCGTCGTCAATTCCGACACCGTTCCCAAAAGTGATGTGGTGAAATCTTTTAAATCCGCCGCCTTGTGAACGCCAATGTCGGTGAGGGTCAGCACATTTGCCGCACCCGTCTGGTGAACCAGTTCGGTGTGGCAGGCGGCGCAGCCGTTGGCACGATAAACCTGCAATCCGAGCGTGGCGTCACCCGTGCGCTGCACCGGCCATTTGTCGGTGGACTGGAGCACGGTCGTCTCCTGCGCGCCGCCGAGCTGTTTCAACGGGCCATAAACCAAGCCGCACCACGACAGTCCGAGCGCCACGAACGCGGCCAGAAAAACAGAGAAACCGGTTTTCATGATTTCGCCTCCTTGTCGCCCGGCAACGGCTGATAAGCCGAACCTTCAATCAGCGAGTCCTTGACGACGCTCACGACCGTTTTGACCAAACCGAGTTTCCACTGGATTGTCATGACTAAAATGTTCAGCAGGAGGCAAAGCGCGCCAAGCAGCACAAGCAACTGGCCGGTGGTGCTGATGCGGAGAAATTTCAAGGCGACCGCACTGGCGTCGGCAAACGGAATGTTTGCGTCGCGCAGCTTCATCCCCTGCTCCACGCCGCCGATGAGCAGCGGAATCACAAAGAGCAGCGTGCCGCCGGCGAACAGGAAGAAATTCAGCTTGGCCAGCTTGGCGAACGGTAGTTCTTTGCCCATCACGCGCGGCAGAATTTCATAAATCGCGCCGCAGAGAATCATGCCGGCGAAGCCGAGCAACTGCCATTGCGTGACGCCGACATTGAACCAAGTGAAGTCCAGCACGCGGCTGGCGCGCGGGCAGAATTCGCCGATGTAAAGCAGGCTCGAAACAACGAAGCTCAACACGCCGAATTTGATGAAGCAGAACGACCCGCCCACGCACGGAACCTTCGCGCAGCAGACAGTTTTCATCGCGACGATGCCGAGGGCGATCACCGGAATGATGCTCAACAGCGCGCCGAACGCGCTGACGGTCGGCAGCCACGCCGGCACCGGCGCACTTGGCGGAATGCCGACCCACGTTCCGAAAAAAATCAGCGTCAGAAAACCAAACAGCGCGTAGCCGGAGCTGGCGAGCGGTTTGCCGACGATCTTCGGCAGGAAATAAAACGCGATGCCGATGCCGGCGAGCGCGAGCCAGACGAACAGCAGATTATTCGTCAACCACCAGCCGATGACCGCTTGCACGACGCCGCGCGGCGGATGGTTGCCAACCAAAAATAAATTCGCGGTGCCGTAGCTCCACACAAACCAAAGCAGCCCGGCCAACAAAAACCAATGCGACGGATATAGTTCGCGATGCGTGCGGAAGCCCAGCGTGGCTGCGGCGCTAACCGAGATGAGCATGAACGCGGCAAACAGCAGCACGGCAGCGGCACGCGGATATTCGAGCCACGGATGACCAGTGCTGCCGCCAAAAAGAATAGTCACCGTGCCCACGAACACGCCGAGGTGCCAGAGATTCGCCGCGACGACCGGAACGATGGGCAGCACCAAGGTCACCTGACTCAAGCGGGCAAAAATCCAGAGGATCACACCAAGTGCGGCGGGCATCACGAAGCCGTAGAGCAGCAGGTCATTCGCCGCTGTCTGCGCGTGGCCGTAGGTGAGGCACGAGCAATCAGCAAACATATCCGGCTGGTGGAACGACAGCATCGCGACAATTCCCAGCGCGAGGCCCAGCACCAGCCAGAGCGCCGCGCCACCGAACAGCGCCAGCAGCGGCAAGCGACACGAGGCGTCAATCTCGCTAGAGCAAATTGCTTTGTTCTCGTTGTTCTCGGTCAGGTTCATTCAAATGCACTGGGTTTTTCCGGAGCCTTGGGCAATTCCGCCGCGGCTTTTTCGGCGCGCGCGTTCAAGTCCGCGCGGGCGGCGGAGGGATTCGACCATTTTTGCGCGGCGAGTTGCAGCGCCGTTTCAATCGGCAGACGAACGATGCCGCGCGGCGCGTCGATGACGGCGGCATTGGCCAAAGATTTTTCCTCGGTCGCATGGATTTCCGCGAGCGCCTTGCTACGCTCGGCTCCACGGTCGGCGTCAATCGCCGGCGCGTGCAAGGTCAGTTTCACGACCACGACCAGCACAGCGAATATGCCGCTGGCGAGGAGGAAGCCGAGCGCGGCGGCGGTGGCGCGGTTGGTTTGTTGCAGATTCATTTTGCACCTCCGGCATTGGCTTCAATGAGGTCGTTGACGACGTTGTGGCTCACCCCCATCGCTTCCAGCAGACGCGGATCGCGTTGGGGATACGGCGGATGAGCGTTGAACTTCGCGATGAAAATTTTCGCGAGCACGCCGCCCATGAACAGCACCGTGCCGAGATGCAGCAGCAGCCATTTGGTGTGATGCTGGCCGGGATGCCACGCGGGCAGAATGTTGAACGCGAGGTCGGCGTAGTGCATCACGGCGATGAGGAGACACACAGGAATCAATACTTTGAAATTGGTCTTGGTGTGGATCGGCAGCAACGCGAAAAACGGGATGAAACATTTGCCCAGAATCAAGATCAGGCTCAACGTCCACCAGCCGCCTTCTTCGCGACGCAGATACCAGAAGGTTTCCGTCGGCATATTGGCGTTCCAGACGACAAAATATTGCGCGAACTCGGTGTAGGACGCCAGCAGCGTGAAGGCCAGCAGCAGCACGCCGATGAAATAAAAATAATTTTGCTTGAGCACCGGTGTCAAAATACCCTGTCGCAGCAGCGCAACGCTAATGACATAAATGAACGCCAGCGCCGCCCACACGCTGCTGGCGAAGAAATAAACGCCATACATCGCGGAGAACCATTGGTAGGAAGTCGCCTGCATCCAGAACACGCCGGAGAACGTCAGCGTCAGCGCAAACGCCACGATGCCCCAGCCGGAGTGGAAACGCATCTTGCGGGTGCATTCCACGGAGCCGGTTTCGTCCTGTTGCAACGAGCGCTTGCACAAGCGCGATGACAGCAGCCACCAGATAGCGAAGAAAATCGCCGAGGTGATCCAGAAACCCGGCAGCGTGAACACCGGATATTTCGCGGCAATCAAATCATTCGTCGCCGGCGTGCCGGCGGACAGCCACGCGTAAATTTTCGGCGCGAGCAAGCCGACCGGCAGAAACATCAGCAGCAGCGGCCAGCGCAGCAGCGACGCGAGGTGTTCGCAGAAACGGCGGATGCCGACAGACCAGCCGGCGTCGGTCAGGTGATGCACCATGACCATAAACAACGCGCCGAGCGCGATGCTGTAGTAAAACATGAAGGCCAGCAGCCAGGAGAAACCAAATTCCTTCCCGCCATTGCGACTGAAGCTGGCAATCAGACCGACGACCGTCAGCGCGCCGCCGATGAAAATCATCGCGCCGGGCAGCGCGCTTTTGAGCGCGGCCTTCGGTGGGTTGTTTTGCGGCAAACTCATAAAATCATTTCAACGTGGTCTGTTGCGCGGGCGTCAAATCTTCCTTCGCGCCGAGCCAGCTCAATTGCAGCGCGCGCAAATACGCGACGACCGCCCAGCGGTCTTGCGTCGGCAGCAGCGGGCCGACCGCGCCCATCGTGCTCTTGCCGTAAGTGATCGTGTTGAAAATCTCGCCGTCGGTCAGTTCGACGATGCGCTTGTCGTGCAGGTTCGCCACCGCCGCCATCACGCCGATTTTCTTGGTGATGCCGTTGCCGTCGCCAAGTCGGCCATGGCACGGCGTGCAATAAATGTCGAAGCGGTCGCGTCCGCGGACGAGCAAGGCTTCGTTGACCGGCAGCGGATTGGTTTCGACAAAATTCGTAGAGCCGGAAACTTTGCCGGTGTTCACGGGCGAATCTTCAAACGCGTAAACCTCGCCGTTCACAGTTTGAATCGGCTGACTGCGCGCGACGGTGCCGGCGGGCGGTAACTGCGAACTGACGCCGTTGGCAAAAAAGTGGTTCGGCTCCTGCGGACGCAATTTCGCCTGGCGATCCATGTCGGGGAACAGTTCAAACGGCGGCTTGCGCATCGTGCTGCCTTGGAAGCCGAGGATGCCGACAGTTGCCGCGCCAATGGCCGCGCCAATTAAAGCGATGGAAATCAGGAGGCGGATCATTCTTGTTCCTCCACGATTTCGACGTTCGCGCCGCCGAGGGTTTCGAGCAATTGTTTGGTTTGCGTCGCGCAAAATTTTTCATCGTTCGCGCCGATGACGACCACAAACTTGTCGCGCGAAGCGGATGCAAAACGCTTTTTGCCCAGCAGCGGATGATGCAGGCGCGGAAGCTGGTTGATGCCAAACATCCCAATGAGCGCGCCAAGCGCGCCGCCCATGATCATCATGATGTAGGCGGGCACGAAGGTCATCGGCGCGCTGAACATGGGTTTGCCGCCAACGATGACCGGATAATCAAAGGCGTTCGCGAACCAGATCAGGCCGGCGATGTTGAGGAACATGAACGCGCCGCCGGCGAGCGCCACCCAGCCGACGAGCGAGTTGCGGTAGCCCATGACTTTGTCAAGGCCGTGAATCGGGAACGGCGTGAAGCAATCCCATTTGCGGTAGCCGCCAGCGCTGATTTTTTCCGCCGCGCGCAATAAAGCACCGGGCGAATCAAATTCCGCCATGAGACCGTAGATTTTTTCGCTCATTGATGGCCGCCTTTCTGCGCGCCGCCGAGCGGATGATGCGGGTCGCCCTGCGGCACCGCGCCTTTGACTTCCGAAATCGCGATCATCGGCAGGAATTTCACGAACAGCAGATACAGCATGAAAAACGCGCCGAGCGTGCCGATGAAAAGACCAATGTCCCACCGCGTCGGATGATACATGCCCCAGTTCGCCGGCAGAAAATCCTGATGCGTGGAACCGACGACGATGACCATGCGCTCGCTCCACATGCCGAAGTTGATGAACAGGCCGATGAAAAACAGCACGACCATGTTCGAACGGACTTTTTTGAACCACAAGGACTGCGTCAGACAGACGTTGATCAAAATCAGCATCCAGCCGAAGAAGCCGTAGTTGTGGCCGAAGAATCGGTGGCCGAATACCCAACGTTCATACGGATCGCCGCTATACCACGCGATAAAAATTTCCATCAGGTAGATATAATTGATGATGAGACCGCTCACCAAACAGAGCTTGGCGACCTTGTCAATGTGACTCCGGGTGATGACGGCTTCGAGCTTGCAGAGTTTGCGGAGCGAGGTGAGCAGCACGAGCATCATGCCAAAGCCGCAGAACACCGCGCCGATGACGAAGTAGAGCGGGAAAATCGTCGCGTGCCAACCCGCCAACTGCGAGGTGCAGAAGTCGAGACCGACGATGGAACTCACCGTGAACACCAGCAACGTGCAAAGGCCGCACAGCACGACGTAAGCTTTTTCGTAATGATGCCATTGCCACGCGGAACCGGTCCAGCCCATCGCGAGGATGCTGAAAATCGTTTTCCGCGCACGCGTCGTGGCGCGGTCGCGCAGCACGGCGAAATCGGGAATCATGCCCATGAACCAAAATAGCGACGACACCACCAAATATGTGTTCACCGCGAAAACGTCCCACATCAGCGGCGACTTGAACTGCGGCCACAGTCCGTTCGAGTTCGGCACCGGAAACATAAACCAATCAAACCAAGGTCGGCCGGTGTGGATGGCCGGATACAGCCCGGCCATCGCAACGGAAAACACCGTCATCGCCTCGGCCATGCGGCCAATAGTCGTGCGCCAATGCTGGCGCGTCAGGAAAAGCATCGCCGAAATCAGCGTGCCCGCGTGCGCGACGCCGACCCACCAGATGAAATTCACGATATCCCAGCCCCACATGTTTGGATGGTTGTTGCCCCAAACACCGACGCCGGTAAAAATTTGATAGAACAGGCAGACCGGAAAAATCACCGTAGCCGCGAACGCCGCCGGCACAAAAGCAATCCACCACCATAGCGGCACCTTCGCTTCGGCGAACGCAGACAATTTGTCCGTGAGCCAGCCGAGGCCGAGATTGCCCTCGACGACTGGTGCGCGACGTAACTCGGCGGGCGGAGCCAGCTTCTTCAATTCTTCGATGTTCGCGATGTCAGACATTCGTCGTTAAGATTTTTTCGTCGTCAGCAGCGTGCTGTCGTATTCCTCGGTGCTGAACGGCGCGTGCGCATCGGGCATCGCGGGATTCGGATTGCGGACGCGCGCCAGATACGTCGTGCGCGGCTTGGTCAATAGATCACCGAGCACGGAATAATTCAGCGGCGACAATTTCCGCTTCGAGACTGAGCTGTTCGCGTCGCTCACGTCGCCGAACACAATCGCGCCCGCCGGACATGCCTGCTGGCACGCCGTCTTGGGGATATTTCCGGCAACTTCGGTCAGACGCACATCGCCGCTCGCGCCGGCTTTCGCCTTTTGGGAAATCTTCGCGTGCTCGATACGCTGCGTGCAGTAAGTGCATTTCTCCATCACGCCGCGCATACGCACCGTGACGTCAGGATTTTTCGACAGTTTGATCAAATCCCATTCGTCTTCCGTGCGCATACCGCTGTTCGGGTCTTTCCACCAGCGCAACAAATCCCATTCGCCGTCCGTCTTGTGCGTGAGCGTCGTGGAATACATCGTGCCCTTCA
>CAIOUK010000102.1 GCA_903861445.1 uncultured Verrucomicrobia subdivision 3 bacterium | reverse complement strand
TGCGCGGTTCACAGTGGCGGCAAATCGTTGCACGGGTGGTTCTACGTTCACGGCCAGCCGGAAGTGAAGGTAGAAAAGTTTTTCCGCTACGCCGTGAGCTTGGGGGCAGACCGTGCGACGTGGACGCGCTGCCAATTCGTGAGGATGCCGGACGGCACCCGCGATGGCAGCAAACGGCAGACGGTCTATTATCTCAATTTCAAACCATTGGAGGCAGCAAATGAATCCGCTACTTGATACACCGGGCATCCTTGACGTGCCTATATTTGATGAGCTGCCAAAAACCTTACCGCCGGTGGCAAAAAAACTAGGCGAACTTGCTGGGCGAATCGAGAACGACCCAAGTGAACTATTGAAAAATGGATACTTGTGTCGAGGTGGTGGGTTGTTGTTAGTTGGCCCCACTGGAATCGGGAAGTCGGCAATAGCAATGCAGGCGGCGATACAATTTGCGCTAGGAAAAGATTTTTTTGGAATTTGCCCTACACGTCCGCTTCGCTCACTGGTCATTCAGGCTGAGAATGACGAGGGCGACCTTGCGGAGATGCGCGACGGCGTGATTGCCGGACTACACCTATCGTTAGAAGATGTTGAAGTTGCTTGCGATAATATAATTATAGCAACAGAAGACACACGAACGGGGCAGATGTTTTGTGACTCAACCCTTGCCCCATTGTTGGAATTACATAAGCCAGACCTTGTGTGGATTGACCCCGCACTTGCCTACATCGGCGGTGACGCTCTCTCACAGAAAGATGTTGGTGCATTTCTTCGCAATGGACTGAATCCACTGTTACACAAATCCAACTGTGGATGCGTCGTTATCCATCATACCAACAAACCAGCGAAAGGCCGCGAGAAGCCTGACTGGCAGGCCGGAGACTTTGCTTATTTAGGCGCAGGGAGTGCGGAATGGGCGAATTGGGCGCGTGCAGTCATCGCAGTGCGTTCCGTCGGTTCGCACAAAATCTTTGAACTCTGCGCCGCCAAGCGTGGCGGGCGAATTGGTTGGCGTGATGACACCGGAGAAAAAGTCTTTAGTAAAAGCATCGGTCATTCACAGGAATCTGGGGTGATATGCTGGCGCGAAGTTCAGCCCGACGAATTGCCGACAGCACTGGTTAAGCGGGTGCCGACTGCCGAGGATTTGAAGGCGTTGGTGCCGCTGGATAGGCCGATAGCCAAGACTTCGCTAATTGACCTATGGAAAGACCGCTACGGCAACCACCAAAAAGGCCGCGCTTATCTTGACGCAATGCTCACCAGCGGTGAATTGCATGAATGGAGAATTAAACGCCCCGGCACCAACGCCGCCAAACTCATCGCTCGCAAGCCGCAACCAGCAGAGCAGGTCGCTGGCATGGGGCATTTTCAAGAAGATATTTCAAAGACAATTCAGAGAAAATCGGTTTGAAAAGTCCACCAAGAGACACTTTCAACGCCCCCCTTAAAGGGGCGTGAAAAGTCTGTCTCGTGTAGCCACTATAAAACGCTTGGCAGCTTGGCAATCGCGGCTTGCAACGGCTCCAATTCCAGATGCGTGTATTTCTGGTGCATGGCGGCGTCCGCGTGGCCGGTGAGCTTCTGGCGCACTTCGGCGGGGATTCCAGCGTTGGCGAGCGCACTGGTGAACGTATGGCGTAGGCTGTGGAATGAGAGCTTGGAGAACTTCCGCCCCTCTTTGCCCTTACCTTTGACTTGGTGCTGTCCAATGCCTGCGTCACGCATGATGTTGGTGAACGTCACCGACAACCCCTTGCGCCCGCCAACGCTGCGCCGCTGGAGGGCAGGGCAGAGCGGTGCGCGTGGGTTGTCTCCGGCCATCTTCATCAGGTGTTCTTTCAGGTCTGGATGCAACGGAGCCGTGACGGTCTTGCCGGTCTTGCGTTGCTCGTAGGTGATGATGCCGCCGGTCAAGTTCACGTTCTCCCATGTCAGGTTTATCACGTCGCTCAACCGCGCGCCAAGGTAGTAGCCGCCAAGGATGGCTGTCTGCCATTCACCTTTGGCCGTAGTCAGCAGCAATCGCACCTGCTCCGGCGTGAACACGTCGCGCGTATGAGACACGACTTTGGGCAGGTCAACGGCTTCGGCGGGATTGGTGCTGATGCGCCCCTGTCGTCTGGCGACGTTCAAGACGGTGCGGAGAATTTTGATTTCAATGGTGATAGTCTTGGGAGCTTTGCCTTCAGCCATTGACTCGTTGCGGAATTTTTCCAAGTCGCGGACGGTGAGCGCCCCCAATTGATGACGGGACTTGGCCCCCAAACTGGTTAGAAATTTGTCAACGACGATGCGGTAACGCTCCGCCGTGCGGGGCTTGTTGGCCAGTTCCTTGCCGTTGAGCCAGTTATTCAGGTATTCCTTTATTGTCTCGGATTGCATCGGCGCTTGGCCGGTGTTTTCGAGGATGGTGTTTAATACCTTGCGGGCTTGAGCTTCGGTAAAGGTGCCGTCGCGCCCTTGATTGGCGCATTTTTCCCACTCCAGACCGATGCCCATAGCGAGTTTCCGGCTGGTCTGTTTGGTGCTGCGAAAAGTGCGGCGTCCATCGGGCAGCGTGTAAGCGCAATACCAGTATGGAGACTTGCCGCGCGGGTCTTTATGTAGAGAGGCCATATAATTAAGTCATAAGTTAAGTCATAACAACGCCGAAATCAAGCGATGCCGCAGACCATTGATAGTATTGTGTTTTGTGAGATTGTGTGGCTGGCATCGAGACGAGGGTTCGATTCCCTTCACCCGCTCCAAGCCTCATAAACAAATGTGGCTGAAAGTTTTTAGCTTCAAAAAAACGAGCCACCTGAAATCTAAAATGTCGCAGAGGGCGATTGAAGTGAATTTGAGTCGCCTCAAACGCCATCCAACGCGTCGCTTTCGCAGGCGGCATATTTTTCCACGAGCTTGTCGTAAATTTTCGCCGCCTTTTTGTCCGGCTGGATTTCGCTGCCCGCCACCGGCTTGGTGAAGCCGGCCACAAGTTTGTCCCACTTGGGATTTTTATTCGCGGCTACCAACCAGCCGTGCGCGGCCGACAACGCCGCTCCGAGCGCGGCGCTCTTGGAAACTTCGATGCGCTGCACGCGGCAATGCATCACGTCAGCAATCACCTGCAAAAGCTGGGGATTGTTCGCGGCGCCGCCGGTGACCAGAATCTTTTCCGGCGCAACCAACATCCACTGCGAGTGCAGCCGCATGGAGAGCGCCTGCGCTTCGAACACGGCGCGGCAGTTTGCCGCAGCATCCTTCTCGTCGAGATCAAACCGTTGCACGCCGGATTTGTTGGAGCGCGGGACGATTTCCGCTTCGAACCACGGCAGGATCACACCGCCGTTGTTGCCGGGCGGCGTTTGCGCGAGCAATTTGCCGAATGCCGACCAATCCTTGAGACCGTATTGGTCGCGGATTTTTTCGCGCGCGAGCGAACCGTTCTTAAAACAGATCAGCGTCATGTAGCCGCCGGTGGGCGAACCGAAGACGTGGCCTTCGCCATTCTCGTCGGTGTGGCAGATTTCCATCGTGCCGAAAAATGTGTCGCTCGTGCCGAGGCTGATGGCGACCTGACCGGGCTTGGTGAGGCCGAGGCCGATGACGCTCGCGGGATTGTCGCCGGTCCAGACGGTGGCGAGGGCTTCGGGATTAACGCCGAATTTAGTAACGAAGTAAGAACTGACAGGACCGATGACCTTGCCGGAATCGGCGAGGAGCGGCAGTTTCTTCACGAGGCTGGGCGCAGTGGCCTTGAGCGCATCGTGGTTCCAATTTTTTCGGCGGATGTCCATGAGGTTCATCCCCGCGCCGTCGCCGAAATCAATTGGCGCGATTTTTCCGGCGAGCAGCGACGCCATGAATGAGCTAACCAGCGCGATGTGCGCGGTCTTGTCGTAAGCCTTGGGTTCGGTCTTGTAAAACTTGCGGACCTGCGGGCCGGTGAAGCGTTCGAACGTGTCCGAGCCGGTGCGCGAGGCGGTGAACTTGATGCCGCCGAGTTTTTTGCGGATCTCGGCGCATTCCTTCGCGGTCGAGGAATCCATCCAGATGGGTGAAGTCTTACGCGCGAACACGCCGTCGAGATTTTCCACCAGAGATTTTTTTGGGTCTAGCGCCGCCAATACTTCCGTGGCTTTTTCCGTGAGGTAAACGGAGCCGTGTTGCTGGCCGCTGCCGCTGATGGCGAGAATTTTTCCGAGCGCGACCTTGTCCTTTTTCATCTGCGTGAACAGCAGATCCAACGCGGCCGCCCAGAGCAGGGGCGAACTGTGTTTCACCAGCGGGTCGCGGTTGGGCAGCACGCCGTGCTTGGTTTTGAATTGCGGCAGCGCCTCGTCGAAGTTGAGCGATTTTTCGTAGATGACTTTTTGCGCGTCGAGGTCGATGACTACGGCGCTCAAGCTCTGGGTGCTGGAATCGAGTCCAAGGAAAAGTTTGCCCATAATTTCCATATTTAATCAAATCCCGCCAGCAAAGGCGAATTAAAAGCGTTGTGCGTTCCGTTTCGGCTCCCGTGGGTGACAGCTGGGTTTAAAGCGTCTGGAGTTACTTGAGGCAAATATGCTGGACTGCTATCTACGTCCAGAATAGTTTCAAAATCATAAATCCGGATAGCCGAATTATTCGTTGGTTGATTGGTTGCGCATTTTTTGGCTTAAGCCTGCTTGCTCTTTATATTGGTGGTTCACAAATGGCGGCTCATTCGGTTCCCACAACGATCACTTACGTCAGGTGGCCGGGTGTGGTTGATATGGCTCGCACCTTCTGTATTTGCGTCGTGTGTTTTTTGTTTTCTCCCCGGCAGCCGCTTCTCCCAAAGATTCTTACAGGTCTCGTGTGTGTCTACGCTTTGTTCCTAGTATGCGACTCTGTAGCCTCTTATTGGGCGCATCTGAAATACGGTGGGTAGATGGCAAAACTTCACCGCCAAAACTAATTTTCATCAAGCGTCTGGAGCATCGTGCGGGCTTCGCGAAAATCCGGTTGGATTTCCAGCGCGCGGCGGGCGGCGGTGCGGGCTTCGTTGGTCCGACCCAGGTGCGCCAAAATTGTCGCGCGGGCATAGGGAGGATGGGGGTCGGTCGGATCGGCTGATTCCGCGCGCACCAGCGCATCCAGTGCTCCAGCGTTGTCGTTTTGCGCGCTGCGGGCCAGGCCGAGATTATACCAGGCGCGGGCAAAATTCGGATCGCATTTCACGGCCAATTCCAGTTCCGGCAGGACGCGGACGGGTTCGCCGGCTTCATTCAGGGCCAGCGCGAGCGTGTAGTGGCAATCAGCATCGTTCGGCGCGAGCTTGACCGCCGCCTCCAACTGCGTGACGGCTTCCGGCGCGCGGCCCAACTGGCTCAACACCATCGCCAGTTCGCGCCGGACACCGGGCGAATACGGATCCCACGCGACGGCTTTTTGGAAATGCACAAGTGCGTTGGTCGGATCACCGCGCAAAAATTCAAATGCGCCCAATTGCAACTGGCCAAGCGGCTGGTCGCTGTTGTGGTCGAGAAAGTGCAGATACTCGCGGCCGGCCGGCGAATTCGTGTCGAGCGTGGGCATCAAATGCCGGGCGGTTTCCATTCGGACATTGCGCGACGGGTCTTTCAACATCGGCTGGAGCGCGGCGATGATTTCCGGCCGGCCAGCTTCGGCCAATTGGCCCAGCGATTGAACCACCATTTGCCGGACGAGCGCATTGGTGTGGTTCAACTGGGCGATCAACGCGGCGGAAACTTTGGGTTCACCGGCCCACCGTTGCAAAAGCCCGGCGGCCACGGCTTGCCAGTAAGGAATATTATCCGTCGCCAACATGCCGAGCAGCGGCTCGCGCGATGCATCATCGCCCCGGCGGGCGCGCGCGACCGTTTCGCCGCGCTGACGATAGGGCCGGTTCATGTTGGTGCCATACCATTGCTCGACATATTTGAGATTCCAATCGGTGCCCTTGTCGGCGTGGCAGCGTTCGCAGGCGTTCGGGATGCCGAATTCCTTGGTCAACAGCGGATCGGGAATCGTGTAGCCGTGATCGTGCCGCCAGTGGCGTTGCATATAAACCGTCTGCGGCATGTGGCAGTTCACGCATTCGCCGCCGGTTTCCTTGATCTGCGCCGGCTTGTAGTCCATGAGATTGGCGTTCACCAAAACGCCGTTGGTATTGTAGCCAAAAACTTGATGGTGACTGTGGCGCACCGGATCAATGGTCGGCGCGTTGGTCATGCCCACGGCGTGACAGGCGAGGCAAAGATAATTGCCCGGCAGCTTCGTCTTCATCGTGTGCATGTCGTGGCAATCCATACAACGCACACCTTTGTTGTGCATCGCGCTGCCGAGGAATGCGGTGTATTCGTAATCCTCGTCGTGAATCTGGCCGTCCGGATAAAACAGTTCCGAGCCGTCCACAATTGTGAGCAGATAATTATCCCAATAACTGTCGCCCGGCTGGGAATCGCCGGTGGTTTCGCCGCGCCGCGAATGACACGGCGCGCAGGTCTCGGTCATCTGGTCGCGCGTGAATTTTTTGATCGTCGGATCTTTCAGCCCTTTATTTTTGTTCGCGTGTTGCCAGTCGTTGTGATTCTTCATCGGCCCGTGACAAGCCTCGCAGCCGACGCCGTGTTCCACCCACGTCGTGTAATAAGTGTCGCTGGCGGCATCGTAATTTTTGTGCAACCGCGTGTTGTGGCAAATGGCGCACATGGAATTCCAGTTCATCCCGCGACCCAGCCAGTGGCCCCTTTCGCCGGGCAGACGATCTTCGGTTCCATAGACGTTGAACCACTGGTTCGAGCGCG
>CAIOUK010000101.1 GCA_903861445.1 uncultured Verrucomicrobia subdivision 3 bacterium | reverse complement strand
TTGACACTTTCAAGCGTCAATGTTACCACCACAGCGGATGTCCGCAAAAATAATTTCAGTTCGGAGCGCAATTTTGTTTTTTGCGCTGGTTCTCGTCATTTCCGGTTGCACGCCCGCCGGCCCGCGCGCCCTGCTCAACGGGAAAAAATCCCTGGACCGTGGCGACCTTACAACGGCGGTGACGCAGTTGAAAACCGCCACGACGCTGCTGGCGACGAACGCACAGGCGTGGAATTACTACGGCGTGGCGCTGCAACGCGCCGGCCAGCCGGACGACGCGGCGGCGGCTTACCGGCAGGCGCTGGAATTGAACCGCGATCTCGTGGAAGCGCATTTTAATCTCGGCACTTTGGAGCTGGAACAAAACAAGCCGGACGCGGCGAAAGCGGAGTTCACTGCCTACACGCTGCGCCGCCCCAATGACGCGGCGGGCTGGCTCAAGCTCGGTTCCGCACAGTTGAAGCTCGGCGAAATTGTCCCGGCGGAACGCTGCTTCAGCACCGTGCTGGCGCTCAAGGCAAATTGTGAGGCGGAAGCTTACAACGGCCTCGGCCTCGCGCGCATCCAGCGCGGCAAGGCGCATGACGCGGCGCAGTTTTTTGCCGCCGCACTCCAGTCCCGCGCAGATTATACGCCGGCGCTTTTGAATCTGGCGACGGTGAACCAGCAGTATTTGCACGACAACAAAAAAGCGCTGGAAAATTTCCGCGCTTATCTCGCGCTCACGCCACACCAAGCAAATTGGGATGAGGTGAACGGCATCGCGAACAGTTTGGAACAGGCGCAAGCCGCCGTGCTCGTGGCCAAGGCGAATCCCACACCGCCCGAAACGCGGCCGGCAACAAAAATTCCAACCACCGTTGCGACGCGAACGGCGACGGCCAATTCGTCGGAGCCTGCCGCAAAAACTACGCCCACCCGCATGGCGCAAACCGGACATGCGGCCAGCGCGATGAATTTGGTTGCCACGTCGCCAGCACCGGTTCAAGTCGTGCAAGTTCCACCCGCGCCGAATTTGGTGGCCACACCGAAGGCCGCCGCCGCAACGACCACCCCTGCCCCGTCCGCGCAACTGCCGTTGGAAGTGCCAATGCCGGAACCGGAAAAGAAACCGGATTTCTGGCAACGCCTGTTTGGTTCAAATAAAACGGAGCCAAAGCCGGCATTCATTGACAAAGGTGTGACGCCGCTGCCGGCCGCCGGTAGCGCGACCCCGCGCGCTGGCGCACGGCCGGTGGAGGTGACGGCACCGGTTACAAGCTTCGCCCGCTACCATTATTTATCGCCGCGTTCGCCGGCGGCGGGCGACCGGCGTTCCGCCAGCGGCGCGTTCACGAAAGCGCGGTTGTTTGAGCAGGAAGAAAAGTGGATTGACGCGCTGACGTGGTATCAGACGGCGGCGCAGATTGACCCGGCGTGGTTCGAGGCGCAATACAACACCGGCGTGCTCGCGCACCGGCTGCGGAATTATCCGCTCGCGCTGCCGAGTTACGAGAACGCGCTGGCCATCGCGCCGGATTCCGTGGATGCGCGCTACAATTTTTCCCTTGCGCTCAAAGCGGCGGGCTACGCAGCGGATGCGGCGGAGGAATTGAAAAAAATTCTCGCCACCAATCCGAACGACGTGCGCGCGCACCTCGCGCTGGCGAATCTCTGCGCGCAATCGTTGCACGCTCCGGCGCAGGCGCGGACGCATTATCTGAAGGTGCTGGAATTGGATCCGAACAATGCGCAGGCGGCGGACATCCGGTTTTGGATTTCGGCCAATCCGCAGTGAACAATTTCGCTGGCATTTCCCGGAGGCCGGCTTAATGATTAAACCATGATTGCGGTCATCGCCCAAAAATCGGCAGGAAGCTGGGACAAGCTGCCCATCAACTGGTTTGACCTCACGCTGGTGCTGGTGCTGGCCTATGGTATCTGGCGCGGCCGCAAGCACGGCATGAGTCGCGAATTCCTGCCCGTCACCCAATGGCTCATCACGCTCGGCGCGGGCAGCTTCGGTTATGCGTTGCTCGGCAACTGGCTTATTCAGCAGGGCGTCATCCAAAGCGTATTCGGCCATCGTTTCAACGAGCAGACGGCGGCTTTCGTCACCGCTTATTTCGCCATCCTGCTGGTGGTGGTGCTCGTTTTCCGGTTCATCAAACGCCTGGTCAAAGCCAAACTGGAAGGCAGTAATTTTTTCGGCGGCGGGGAATATTATTTTGGCATGATCGCCGGCTTAATCCATTACGCGGCCATCATCCTCGTGTTGCTGGCCTTGCTCAAAGCGCCGTTTTACTCCGCCGCCGAAGTGGCGGCCCACAAAAAATACATGATGGATAACTTCGGCTTGCAGGGCGGGCAACAGGGCAATTTCAAATCCAAAGACATCAGTGGCGACTATCTGCCCACGCTGCAAACCATTCAAAGCGGCGTTTTTCAGGAATCGCTCATCGGGCCGTTCATCAAGGATAATTTGAGCGTTTTGCTCATCGACACCTCGGTCGGCCAAACGCCCCGCAAAACCGGCCACCACTGACCCGCACGCGGTGAGACGATCATGGCCGGCTTTCTTTCCCCCGCCACGCGCGAACAAATTCGCGCCGCCAGCGACATCGTGGATGTCATCGGCTCGTATCTGCCGCTGAAAAAAAATGGCGCGAACTTCACCGCGCTCTGTCCGTTTCATAAGGAGAAATCGCCGAGCTTCAACGTCAATGCGCACAAGCAAATCTTCCATTGCTTCGGCTGCCACAAGGGCGGCGATGTTTTTACGTTCGTCCAAGATTACGAGAACATCGGCTTCATGGACGCCGTGCGCCGGCTCGCCGAGCGCGCGAAGATTCCGCTCGAATTTGAAAACACGCCCGGCGCGCAGGAATCGCGGCATCTCAAAGACCAACTGCTCGACATCCATGAGCAGCTCACGACGCGCTGGCAAAATTGTCTCGCCAATGAAGCCGCTGGCCAGCTTGCGCGCGATTATCTCGCCAAGCGCGGCGTCTCGGCAGAGGCGATAAAACTCTTCCGCATCGGGGCCGCGCCGGAGTTATGGGACGACACGGTGAACTGGTCGAAGAGTAAAAATTTTCCAATCGAAATCGCCGAGCAAGCCGGACTCATCATCAAAAAAGAGGAAACCGGCCGTCACTACGACCGTTTTCGCGGACGGCTGATGTTTCCGATTTGCGATGAACAAGGCCGCGTCGTCGGTTTCAGCGGACGCGTTTTGTCCGGCGACGAAAAAACGGCGAAGTATGTCAACTCGCCGGAGACGCCAATTTTCACCAAGAGCAAAATCTTCTTCGGCCTCGACAAATCCAAGCGCGCGATCCTCGACGCCGGTTACGCCATCATCTGCGAAGGCCAGTTGGATTTGATTGCGTGCTACATGGCCGGCGTGCAAAACATCGTCGCGCCGCAGGGCACGGCCTTCACCGACCAGCACGCACGCATCATCAAGCGCTATTGCAACGAAGTCGTGCTGTGTTTCGATTCCGACAACGCCGGGCAGAACGCCATCGTGCGTTCGCTCGACCATTTGCTCGCGGCGGAACTCGCCGTGCGCGTGGCCGTCGTGCCGTCGCCGCATGACCCGGACAGTTTCATCAAAGCCAATGGCGGCGAGGCGTTCCGCACACTCGTGGAAAACGCCGAAGGATTTTTTGACTACCTTTTGAAACGGTTGCTGGCAACGAACGACGCGACGAGCGACAAGGGCCGGCTGGCGATTCTGCGCGGCATGGCCGAGGCGCTGCACAAGACCGGCAACTCCGTTTTGCTCGACACGCACGCGCAAAAAACCGCGCTGCGCCTGGGCGTGGCGGTGGACGCCGTGCGGAAGGAGTTTTCCAAAGTGAAACCGCAGCCGGCCTTTGTGCGCGAAAATGATCCGGATGATTCCATGCTCGCGAGTGAAGCGGAAGCCGAAGCGCCCAGCCGTCCGTCGCAGGATGAATTTACTTTCATTAAATTGTTTCTTGAAAATGAAAACTCTGTTGAATTGATGGCAAAATGTTTTGACCATAACTGGCTTTTGTCACCAATCTCACGAGAGGTGTTTATTAGTCGCATTCGGCTTTTTGAAACAAATTCATGGTCTAGCATGAATGAATTCATAATGGGGTTGACTAGCCCAGCTATTCAGTCGTTCGTAACTGAATGTTTAACCAAGCCTTTGATTGTAAATACGGATGGTTCGAAAAACCCTCGGAAGGTAGAATTACCCAATCCGGAAACGCAGCTCGCCGACGTGACGCTGAAACTACGAAATCAATGGCTTGACCAGCAGATTGCCGTGCTGACGCAGAAAATCAATTCGCCCGAAGCCGACGACGCGCAAAAGCTGCAATGGCTTCAGGAGCAGCAGCAATTGCGACAACAACGGCGTGCCCGGTTAATGCCGCGGGAAAACCAACCCTTCTAAGTGGCCGCAGGAAAAGAATGGTGGTAGGTGAGTCGAGTTCACTTGTTAGGTCTGACACGTTTACGCTAATGGGTGACCCCTTTAGGATTTGCTTTATTCCTGCACATCCACGGCGACGTAATCTGAAAGCCATGTCATATCAGGGCTGTCTTTATCTTCGTCTTTGTTTATGTAAAGACGACTGTTTTTTAGTCGTTCGTTCAGCGTCGCCAAGTCTGTTACCTTGGTATTTTTAAGATATAGTTCAACAAGTGGCAGCCCTTTCAGTGGCGTCAAATCGGTCACCTTGGTGTTTTCAAGATATAGCCGGTAAAGCGATCGCATCTCTTTCAACGGTGTCAGATCAGAAACCCTTGTGTTTCCCAGGTAAAGTTCCTGTAGCTCGGTCTGCCCCTTTAGTGGTGTCAAGTCGGTCACTCTGGTATTCTTAAGATCAAGCAACCAAAGTTTTGGCAAACTTTCCAGCGGCGAAAGATCGGCCACAGGGGTGTTCTCAACGTCGAGCCAGCGAAGCTTTGGCAAATTCTTTAGCGGTGACAGATTGGTTACCTTCGTATTTTCAAGATTGACCACACTAACCCATGGCAAGTCCTTCAGTGACGAGAGATCAGTTACCCGCGTATTTCCAAGGTTGAGCAGACGGAGTCTTTTCAGGCCATTCAGTGGCGAAAGATCGGCTACCGGTGTGCCTTCAAGGTCGAGCAGGCGAAGCTTCGACAAACCCTTCAGCGGTGTCAGGTCGGCTATCTGCGTATCTGAAAGGTCAAGCACTCTCAAATCTGTTAAAAAAAAACAGAAAACTAACGTCTTTCCAATTTTTTCTTATAGCTACCACGCCTGGTTCAAAAGTGAGAATCAGGTTAAAAACTCCCAGCCTAGTCTCGACATCATTTGGAACATGAATAAGAGTCGTTGAACTGCCTGGCTGACGAACCCACAAACTTACCGATGCATTCAACTTCTTGAATTCTTCCTCATAGCGCCTGCTACATTCATCTCCATCACCGGTCCACCCAGCAGCTGGTAGCCGCCATTTTCCTTTTATGAACACGAGCAGATTCTGCAAGAACCTAACGACCTCGGGATCAGCATTGCGAGCGATTTCCATGTTTAGGTCAGGAATATCCCGATTGCGCACAAACTTATCCCGCAGTTCAACAAATGCTGCCTGCCGCTTTTCAATTGATGCGTCGGCTAGTTTCTCCACAAGGGCTTTTACCCGCGCCCTTCGTTCGGACTCACCGGCCAAAATCATTTGTTGCACCTGACCATCCGTCGTCTTTTGTCCTAAAGCATCAACATCAGACTTGGGGTCGCGCTGCCCCACATGGGTGCAACCAATCAGAACAATTAAAAGCAAAGCTATGGATAAATATTTCATGATTTTACCAGTGTTGGGATGGTTGATGCTTGATTAATTTAATCGCAATATTTCTTCAGTGATGGCTTATTGCCACTGGCCACTGAAATCTTGGCCCACGTCATTTTATTTTTCTCCAATGGATGTTTTGATAGTAAATATTAACACCTCCATCATGAGCTTGTAATGCTATGCCTCCGAGCGGTTTCGGCTTTGCTGGGGTGTATTCACTCATTAGTATTTTATTCAAATAGATTTTGATTTCCTTGCCCCCTTTATTAATTTGCACTTTTCCAGAATTCCAATTCTCTGTCCCTGGAAGTTTGCTCAATTCTTTTGGCGCCACTATACCGTAGATGCTGCCCATAAGTTGAGTATTTAGGATGCTCGCAATTCTCGCCTTTTTCTTTCGCTCTGTTAGCGCTCTCGATTCCGACCTTTGCCTTCGAGTGAGAAATGTGACGGCTATAAACGGCGAAAACAGTCTTAAATTGATGTGGTGTCGTTATGCGGAACTGTTATGCAATTAGACTTCCATTAAACAAAAACCCAACAGAACCATTGATTCCATTGCGGTTATTAAAGAGTGGTGGTAGGTGATGGATTCGAACCATCGAAGGCGTAAGCCGACAGATTTACAGTCTGCACCCTTTAGCCACTTGGATAACCTACCAAAACCGGATGGGAGTCGAAAAAAAAGCGCCTTTTGCTTTCCACAGAAGGCAAATGGCGGTCGTTTCCGAAAACCCGCACCTGCTGCAATCAGCCAGCAGGAAAAGTAATATGCAAAGATTCAAGCAGCGGAGCAAGTCTATTTGCTCGCGGATCAGATTGAAGCTGCCGGTTCTTGGGTCAAATCAATCCGACCACGCGTTTGACGCTGCCGCCATCTCGTTCTAATTTCCCCGCGTGTTCGAACTCATTTCCGATTACGCGCCCGCCGGCGACCAGCCGCCGGCGATTGAAAAGTTGACCGCCGGCATTCTCGCCGGCGCGAAGCATCAGACATTACTCGGCGTCACCGGTTCGGGCAAAACTTTCACCGTTGCGAACGTCATCAAGAACGTCAACAAACCCACGCTCGTCATCTCGCACAACAAGACGCTGGCCGCGCAGCTTTATGCCGAGTTCAAAAGTTTTTTTCCGCACAACGCTGTCGAATACTTCGTCAGCTATTTCGATTTTTACCAACCGGAAGCCTATCTCCCGCGCACCGACACGTTCATCGAAAAAGATTCCAGCGTGAACGACGACATCGAGCGGATGCGGCTCTCCACGATGGCGTCGCTATTCACGCGCCGCGATGTCATCGTGGTGGCGAGCGTCTCATGCATTTACGGCATCGGCAGCAAGGAAGATTACGCCGCGATGGTCATTCCGGTGCGCGTCGGCTTGGAGCTTTCGCGCGAACAGCTTTTGTCGCGCATGGTAGATCTGCAGTATTCGCGTAACGACATTGCCTTCGAGCGCGGCAATTTCCGCGTGCGCGGCGACACGGTGGAAGTCTGGCCCGCCGGCCGCGAGGACGGATTGCGCATCGAGTTTTTCGGCGACACGATTGAAAAACTCACGCGCTTCGAGCCGCTGACCGGTCACAAAATCGAGGCGCTGCAAGGCAACATGATTTTCCCGGCGAAGCAATTCGTCACCACCGGCGACAAGATGAAACGCGCGCTGCTGGCCATCCGCGAGGAACTCGGCACGCGCATCGCAGAATTTGAGCGCGACGGCAAATTGCTCGAAGCCCAGCGCGTCAAGATGCGGACGGAATTCGATTTGGAAATGATGGAGGAAATGGGTTTCTGCTCCGGCATCGAAAACTATTCCCGCCACATTGCCAACCGTCCGCCCGGCTCGCGGCCGACGACGCTGTTCGATTTTTTCCCGGATGATTATCTGCTCGTGCTGGACGAATCGCACGTCACCGTGCCGCAAATCGGCGGCATGTATGAAGGCGACCGCTCGCGCAAAACCGTGCTGGTGGATTACGGTTTTCGCCTGCCGAGTGCGCTGGACAACCGGCCGGTGAATTTTTTGGAATTTCAGGCGATGCAGAACCAGACGATTTACGTCAGCGCCACGCCCGCGCCGCGCGAAATTGGGTGGTCGCAAGGCCGCGTTGCGGAACTCGTCGTGCGCCCGACCGGACTGATTGATCCGAAAGTCACAATCAAGCCGCTAAAAGGCCAGATTGATGATTTGATGGAGGAAGTTCGCCAACGCGCCGACAAAAAAGAGCGCACGCTCGTCACCACTTTGACCAAGCGCACGGCGGAAGAACTCACCGATTACCTGCGCGACATTGGCATCCGCGTGCAATACCTGCACAGCGACATTGATGCGATTGAGCGCGTGGAAATCCTGCGTTCGCTGCGCAAAGGCGAATTCGACGTGCTGGTCGGAATCAATCTTTTGCGCGAAGGCTTGGATTTGCCGGAGGTTTCACTCGTGGCGATTTTGGATGCGGACAAGGAGGGTTTTCTCCGTAGCGAAACCAGTTTGATTCAAACTGCCGGCCGCGCCGCGCGACATTTGAATGGCGAAGTGATTCTCTACGCCGACGTGATGACGCAGAGCATCCAGAAATTTCTCACCGTCACCGAGAAGCGCCGTGAACGCCAGATCGCTTACAACACCGAGCACAACATCACGCCGCGCAGCGTCGTGCGGGCGGTGGAAGAAAGTTTGGCGGTGCAGGAAGACCAGCACGCGGCGGCGATGGGACTGTTGCGCGAGACAACGACCGATCTGGATGTGACCGAAACCATCCGCGAACTTGAAGGCGAGATGTTGAAGGCGGCGGAAGATTTGCACTTCGAGAAAGCTGCGCTGCTCCGCGACCAGATCAAGGAACTCAAGCACATGATTGACGGCACCAAACCGGAAGCGAAGCCGGTGAGTTATCGGAAGGTAAAGGCGCGACGGCGACAATAGCGCGAATTATTTTGGTTTGTTCGCGTCTTTCTTTTTCCATCGGATGCTCTTTAAAACTTGGCGAACGGTTGGCAAATCTTTTTCGCTTTGATAAAATATGAAAACACTTAAATAGGCGGGTTCGCCGGCAAATGGAACAAATAATTCGGCAACATTAGTAAAGCGTCGCTTACCGTAGACTTTGGTGTCGGCCTTTCCAAAATAAAACGCACATATTTTTCCATCAATATGCCAGACCTCCTCATCAGGGCTAAGAAGTTTTGGATTCGCCTCCTTCTTTTTCAATTCGTCAATCTTGGCTTGGGATTTCGCAATTGTATAACCAAGACCAACTACCCCATCGAATTCTAAATCAGTGCTGTCAGATTTGTAAGCGCCAACATGGGAATCTATGCCATGCACAGTCCGTTTTATCCAATTTGTCGGCATGGAAATAAAAAAACCTTCATCCGCAATTTTCCAATGCGTATCTGCGTGCACCGCGAAAACGCCAACTAGGAGATAAGTAGCTATTGCGATAGAACAAACACCCATTTTATATTTCTTTTCAGCCATACCATAATCAAACTAGATGAGCTTGGTTCTTTCAACATTTATTGCGGCGCTAATCTTAAAAGTATTTACATAAATGGCCGTCACGCTGCTTGAATTTAGGCGGAGCACCGTTGCCCTGCCAATAAATTATTTTGCCAGATTCGCCCCTTTCACCCGCAGCCGGATAGAATAAAGCGATTCTGTCGCGGTGATGAAAAGTGTCTGGTGGTCTTGGCCACCGAAACAGACATTGGCCGACCATTTTTCCGGCACGTCAATGTGGTCAATCTGTTTTCCGTCCTTGTCGAACACCGTCACGCCGTGGCCGGTGAGATACAGATTGCCCTCCGCATCAATCGTCATGCCGTCCGAACCGAGCGCGCAGAAAAAAGTTTTGTTCGTGAGCGAACCGTCCGGCTGGATGTCGTATCGCCACGTCTGGCCGGCGCGGATGTCCGAGACGAAAAGATTTTTGCCGTCCGGCGTGCCGGTGATGCCGTTGGGCTTCTTGAAATCAGCAATGACCGGCCGGAAGGTTTTGCGGTCGGGCGAAAGAAAAAACACCGGCTCGTTGGTCAGCGCCATCAGCGTGTGATCCCACCATTTGCGGCGGTAGAAAGGGTCGGTGACGAACATCCCGCCGTTGGGCGCAATCCACACGTCGTTCGGGCCGTTCAGGTATTTGCCGGAAAAATTCGTGACGAGCACGGTCACAGTTTTGTCCGGCGCGATGGACCAGAGCTGGTTGTGCTCGTCGGCGCAGGCAATGAGATTGCCGCTTGCGTCAAACATCATGCCGTTCGCGTGACCGGACGGCTGCAGAAAGGTGGAAAGTTTTCCGTCCGCACTCCACTCCATAATCCGGTTGTTGGGCTGGTCCACAAAAAATAAATTTCCCTGACGGTCGAGAGTCGGACCTTCGGTGAACTTGAAACTGCCGGCGAGTTTTTCCAGTTTGGCGCCCGGCACCACGACTCCGTCAGCAAACGCCGACGACGCCCATCCTAAAACAATTGCCATCAGAAATGTTTTCATGCCCGCAGGAAATCTGGCGAGAAACGGCGCGCGAAGCAACAAAATCGTTTCTTGTTTTTCGCCGGCAGCTGGCGCATCTTGCCGTGTTCCGAAAATGAACCCCAAGATTCAAAAGACCGTGCGCTTTCTGCAAAGCTGGGTCATCAACACGCTGGCGGTGGCGCTGGCGGTGCTGATTTTGCGCGGCCACATTCATTGCGAAAACAACGGCGTGTTGCTGCTGGCGGCGCTGCTGCTGGGTATCTTGAACGCGTTCGTGCGGCCCGTCCTGATGCTTATCGCGCTGCCCTTGCTCATCTTCACGCTCGGCCTGTTCACGCTGGTCATCAATGCGCTGCTGCTCTACTTCGTCGGCGTGCTGCTCGCCCCGCAATTTCAGGTGGACAGTTTCGGTTACGCCTTTCTGGGCGCGCTCATCATTAGCGTCATTGCCATCGCCCTGAATTTGCTGACCGGCAATGTGCGCGGCAGTATCCGCATCCAGCGCGGCCGCCCGCCCGGCCCGCCGAAACCACCCGACGGCGGCAACGGGCCGGTGATTGACGTGTGACCAATTTCAAATGGCGAATGATTTTTATTCGCAACACGAAATTCGTCATTCGCAATTCCGATACGCCACGCGCAACGTGGGAATGCCCTGCGCGTTGAAATCCCGCTCGAAGTCGGTGGTGATTTCCGCCAGCGCCACCGGCGTTTCCGTCTTTTCAAAAAAATCCGCCGCCGCAAAAACTTCGTTCATCTGCTGGAAATAATCCGCATCGTCCGTCCGCAAAAAAACCGTGCCGCCGGGCGCGAGCGCGGCGCGGGCGAGCGCGGGAAAACCTTCATTGATGAGACGATGTTTGCGATGCTTCTTCTTCGGCCACGGGTCGGGAAAATAAATATGCAGCGCCGTCGCCGTGTGCGGCGGCAGCAAGTATTCCAAAAAATAGGCCGACTCGATGCGGAGGCCACGCACATTTTTCAACCCCAGCCGCCGACCTTTTTTATCGAGCTTTTCCAGCCGGCCCATCAACCGTTCGACGCCGATAAAATTTCGTTCCGGATGCCGCCGCGCATATTCGGCCAGAAAGGAGGCGTCGCCGCAGCCGAGTTCCACTTCGAGCGGTTGCCCGTTCGTAAACAGCTGCGAAATATCCAGCCGCTCCACAATGGACGACAGGGTGATCAGCAGATTGTCCGGCGGCGGAGAATTGTTTTTCAAGGAAATGATTACGCCATGGCCAGATTATCTTCCAACACTTTTGAGCGGGCGGAATTTTCCATCGGCTCGGTGGGGTGGCTATCGGCAAGAACTTTAATCGGCTCGTAAAACGTGTTTCGCTGCACCGGCGTGCGACCGGCTTCGCGGATGGCTTTGATCATGTCCGCCTCGGTCTGCAACTGCGGTGAAGTCGCGCCGGCCATGTGGAAGATATGTTCCTCGATGATTGTGCCATGGAGGTCATCCGCACCGTAGCTCAACGCGACTTGCGCGAGCTTCATACCAAGGCCAACCCAATACGCGGTGAGGTGCGGAAAATTATCGAGATAAATCCGGCTCACGGCGAGGGTGCGCAACGAATCAAAACCGGTCGGTGGCGTCTTGACGGGAATATCGTTGTCCTCCGGCTGATACGCCAGCGGCACAAAGCCGGTGAAACCATTCGTCTCGTCCTGCAACGCGCGCAGTTGCCGCAAGTGATCCACGCGGTCGGCGAGCGATTCGACATGGCCGTAAAGCATCGTGCAAGTGCTGCGGCCGCCGAGTTTATGCCAAGTGCGATGCACATCCAGATATTCGGCGGCGGATTCCTTGCCTTTGGCGATGGCGCGGCGAACGTCCGGCTGGAAAATTTCCGCGCCGCCGCCGGTGAGCGAATCGAGGCCGGCGGCTTTCAATTCAATGAGCGTTTGCTCGACGGACTTTTTCGCGATCCACGCGAGGTGCAATATCTCTATCGCGGTGAAACATTTTAATTGCAGCCGCGCGTCGAGATTTTTCAACGCTTTCAGCATGTCCGTGTAATAACTAAACGGCAGAGACGGATGCAGCCCGCCGACAATGTGCAATTCGGTGATGCCTAGCTTCAACGCTTCGCGCGCCTTTTCGACAATCTGCGGCACGGACAACTCGAAGCCGTCGGCGTCGCGTTTCTTGCGTGCGAAGGAACAGAACTGGCAGGAAAGGATGCAATAATTCGAGTAGTTGATGTAGCGGTTGATGATGAAGCTGGCGTGGTTGCCCGCCTTGCGCTGCCGCACGAAATCGGCGATGGCTCCGAGCGCGTTCAGGTCTTTGGTTTCAAACAACCGCAGCGCGTCGGCTTCGGAAATGCGTTCGCCGGCGACCACCTTGTCGTAGAGGTCGCGCAGTTCGCTCTGCTGGATGAAAAAATTCACGCCATAGCATTACCGAAAAACCGGCTTTTGGCAAATTGGCGTTTATCCGCTTAACCGAAGTCTGGGTTTGATAATTCAAAGAAAATCTGCAACTTTTCGCGGCTCGGATTGTTCAACTTGAACCTAAATGGCCTTTAGCCCAATCAGAAATCTCGTCGCGACGGTCGCGGAAGCGTCACCGGCGCAGTTCGACGATTGGCGCAAGTCGTGGCGCGCGGCAGTGGACGGCGGCTCCACCGAGACGCTGCTCACGTTCGTCGCGCGCGAACGCGGCGTGGCCGAGGACGTTTTTATCCAGAAACTCGCGACGGCGCTCGGCTGGCCGTATCTCGAACTCGCCAAGCTCACGGTGGACAATGAGGCGCGGAATAAGATTTCCACCAAGATCGCCTTCCAATATTTCGCCATTCCAGTCGCGGTCAACAATGGTGTTTTGCAGATTGCCGTCAGCGACCCGTTCGACGCGGCCATGCTGAACGCCGTCCGGTTCGACGCGAAAATGCCCGTCAGCTTCGCGCTGGCCACGCGCTCGGATGTCGAGAAGGCGCTGAAAAAATATTACGGCGTCGGCGCCGAGACGCTCGATGAAATGGGCGAAGGCGAGCCGATGGAACTGGAACTGGCCTACGACAAGGAAATCACCGAAGGCGATCAGGAGGCCAGCGTCATCAAGTTCGTGAACCAGATCATCTGGGAAGCGTTCAAGGATCGCGCGACAGATATTCATTTTGAGCCGCAGGAAGATGAGTTGCGCATCCGCAATCGTATTGACGGCATTCTGCACCAGATTCCGCTGCCGCCGACGCTCAAACGTTTCCAGTCCGCCATCATCTCGCGTATCAAGGTGATGAGCGGCATGAACATTTCCGAGAAGCGTCTGCCGCAGGACGGCCGTATCAACGTCCGCATCAAGGGCGAGGAAATTGACATCCGCGTTTCCACCGTGCCGACGGTTTATGGCGAAAGCGTTTCGCTCCGCTTGCTGACGCGCGGAAAAATTTTTCTATCGCTCGACAAACTCGGTTTCTCGAAGCTGGAAGAAGATGCCATCCGCGAAATCATCGTCAAACCGCACGGAATTTTTCTCGTCACGGGCCCGACCGGTTCCGGCAAATCCACTTCGCTCTACGCGTTTCTCTCGGCCATCAACTCGGTTCACAAACGCATTATCACGATTGAGGAACCGGTCGAATACGAACTCAAGGGCATCAACCAAATTGCCGTGCGCTCGGACATCGGGCTGACGTTCGCGATGGGCTTGCGCCATATTTTACGCCAGGACCCGAATGTCGTGATGGTCGGCGAAATCCGCGATTCCGAAACAGCGGACATCGCCATCCGCGCGTCGCTGACGGGTCACTTGGTTTTTTCCACGCTGCACACGAACGACGCGCCGAGCGCGTTCACGCGGTTGACGGACATGGGCATCGAGCCGTTTTTGATCGCGTCGTCCGTCGAAGCCGTGCAGGCGCAACGCCTCGTCCGCACGATTTGTCCGCACTGCAAAACGGAGCAGAAAGTAGATCACGATTACCTGCGCAAAATCGGTTTTCCCGAAGCCGACATTGGCGTGGCGAAAATCTGGCATGGCGCGGGCTGCGAACATTGCCGCCAGCAGGGTTATCAGGGCCGCAAAGGCATTTACGAACTGCTCATCGTCACCGAGGCGCTGCGCCCGCTCATCATGAACCGCGCGCCAGCTACCACCATCGCGCAGCTCGCCATCCAAAACGGTATGCGCACGCTGCGCACGGACGGCTGGAATAAAGTGAAAGAAGGCACGACGACCATTGAGGAGATTTTACGCGTCACGCAGATGGAAGAACACATGGACGCTTTAAGCGGCGGCGAGGACAAAACGCAGTTTATTACCCGAAGCTAAAATTCATGTCGCGCTGGAATTCCTGCAACATCCTCCACGTCGCCCCGGACGCCAAACGGCTCTGGTCGTTCGACGCGAAGGGCGGCGGCTTCGTGCTCGAACGCGAGCAGCGGGTGCCGCACACGGAAACGTTGCCGGCGAAAGGCATCGCGAAAAACTGGTCGTCGCTCTGGTCGCCGCAATTGAATGTCGCGTGGCTGCCGTTGGAAAGCGTTTTTCTCCGCGTCGTCGAACTGCCCGCCAGCAATCTGGAAGAAACGCAGGCGATGGTGGAATTGCAGTTGGAAAAACTCTCGCCGATGCCCGTCGCGCAAATTCTCTGGACGCTGCACGTCCTCGGCACGCACCACAGCCCGCCCAAGCCCGACGGCACGGTGGAAAGTTTGCAGACGGTCATCGTCGTCATCGCCGAACGCAGCGTGGTGGAGGAATTTCTCGGCAAACTGGAGCAGGACGGCTATCTGGCCGACCAACTCGAAGTGCCGATGCTCGATCAACTCGGGTCGGTCACGGCCACCGAGGACGGCGTGTGGCTGTTTCCCTTTTCGCTGGGCGGGCAGAACGCCGCGCTCGTGGCGTGGTGGGGCGGCGGCGCGTTGCGCAATTTGAGTTTTGTCACGCTGCCGGCAGCCGGTGATCGCGCGAAGGAATTAAAAGAACAGCTCGCGCACCTCGCATGGGCGGGTGAACTCGAAGGCTGGCTGACGGCGGCGCCGAAATGGCATCTGGTTGCCGATCCGGCCAACGCGACGGAGTGGGAAAATGTTTTGCACGCGGCGCTGAACGAGCCGGTGCAAATCGTCGCGCCGCCCGCGCCGGTGGAACTCGCGGCGCGCACGGCGCAACGCGCGGCGCGCACGGCGCAACGCGCGGCGGCGGCGGGCAAATCCAACTTGCTGCCGGCGGAATTCACGGCGCGGTATCACCAGCAATTCGTGGATCGCCTGTGGTTGCGCGGCCTCGCCTACGCGGGCGTGGCGTATGCGGTTTTTCTGGTGATTTATTTTTGCGCCGTCGGCGTGCTGGGTTTCCGCACGCGCGGCGTGGAGGCGCAGGTGGCGGCGATCAGCGGCAGCTACACGAACGCGCTCCAGCTCAAGGCAGTCTACGGCGTGCTGAAAGAGCGGCAGCAGTTGAAATACGCGGCGCTGGACTGCTGGCAATGGGTGGCGGCCGAGCTGCCAACGACGATCACGCTGCAGCGCTTCAGTTTCGGCGACGGCCAGCGGCTGTCGCTGGGCGGCACTGCCGCGCAGGATCAGGTAAACACGCTGTTCGATTTCAACACGGCCCTGAAAAAGAAGAAGGTCAACGACCAGTTCGTCTTTGACCAGCAAAAGGGCGACCCGGTGAGCCCGAAGTTCGGTCCCGACGGCCGGGGCACTTGGAACCTAACCCTCGAACTCATGCACACGGAGGCGCAACCGTAATGAAAAAATATTTTGCCCAACTGCGTCCGATGGAACGCCGCCTCGCGGTGGGCGTCGTCGTGGTGCTGGTGATCGTGCTGAATGCGGTGTTCATCTGGCCGCATTTTGCGGACTGGAGTAAATTGCGGGGACGACTGGACGAGGCGCACCGCCGGCTCAAGTTGTATCAGGAGAACTCGGCGCAGATTCCGACGTTGCAGGCCCAGGTGAAAAGCTTCGCGAGCGAGGGCGAATTCGTCGCGCCGGAAGATCAGGCCATTAACCTGATGCGCACCATCCAGTCGCAGGCTTCGGCGAGC
>CAIOUK010000100.1 GCA_903861445.1 uncultured Verrucomicrobia subdivision 3 bacterium | reverse complement strand
GAACGCCGTCTTGCCGTCCTTCACAATCAGAAATGCCTTGAACGGACGATTGTTTTTCTTGGAGATGAATTTAGTGAGCAAATCCGTTTTGCCGTCCGCCAAAAGTTTTTTGATCTGCTCCGGCGCGATTTCCTGCTGCAAAATAATTTTGCCGGAACGGAAATCGCACGTCGGCGTCGGGCCGGTCTGTTTTTCGCAGACGTAATTCATCCCGTTATCATAAACATTTCCGCCGCACTTCGGACATTTGCCGAGCGATTCTTTGCCGGTGAAATCTACGACCGCCGCCGGCTCGCCATCTTTGCCGCCGTTGCCAAAATCAAATTCCACCTTGTGCTCGGCGGTCATTTTCAAAACCGCCGCGAACGGAAATCCCTGCTTGCTGCGAAAACCTTGCAGCGGACCGATGACTTTATTCGTGATGATGGCCTCGACTTCCTCCGGCTCGAACATCCGGCTGCACAACGTTTTCCAAAACGCAAAGTCGCACTTCACACACTGAAACTGTTTGTAGCGCTCGTGGATTTCGCCGCCACACTTCGGACACGGCACGTTCAGCGTGCCGAAGTCGCCGGGAATCGTGTCGTATTCAAATTTCTTGGCGCTCTCCACGATCTTGCGCGTCATGTCCGCGATGCCCGCCATGAACTGCTCGCGGCTGACTTTTTTGCGCTGCATTTCCTTCAACTGAAATTCCCAGTCACCCGTCAACTCCGGCTTCGTGAGTTCGGGAATTCCCAAACCGTTTAGAAGTTCCATCAAGGAAAATGCCTTCGCGGTGGCCTGCAATTCGCGGCCGTTGCGGTGGACGTAATCTTCGTAAATCAAACCTTCAATCGTCGCCGCGCGCGTCGCCGGCGTGCCGAGACCTTTCTCGCTCATGGCCTCGCGGAGTTCGTCGTCGTCAATGAGTTTGCCCGCGCCTTCCATCGCCGAGAGCAGCGTGGCTTCTGAATACCGCGCCGGCGGTTTGGTGACGCTCTGCTTGACTTCGACCGCGCTAGTCTTCACCGTTTCACCCGACTTCACCGGCGCGAGCGTTGGATTGTCATCATCTGTTGGGGCGGCCTTCCCATAAACTTCAAGCCAGCCAGGAACTGTAATAATTTTCCCAGAACTTTTGAACGGTTCGCCTTCAACGCGCGTGATGCGTGTCGTGATGAGAAATTCCGCCGCCGGATAAAAGATGGCGAGAAACCGTTTCGTGACGAGGTCGTAAAGTTTCTGCTCCGGCTCGCTCAATGATTTCGGCGCGAGCTGCGTCGGGATGATCGCGAAGTGATCCGAAACTTTGGCGTTGTTGAAAATGCGTTTATTCGGATGCACCCAGCCGTTTTTCAAAATCCGGTCGGCGAAGGCCGAATAACCTGTAACGCCTTCCAGCATCGCCATTGTGGCTTTCACCGTGCCAATATAATCTTCCGGCAACGCGCGTGAATCCGTTCTCGGATACGTCAGGACTTTGTGTTTTTCGTAAAGTGCCTGCGCGAGTCCCAAAGTATTTTTCGCGCTGAAACCAAACCGCGCGTTGGCGTCGCGTTGCAAGCTCGTTAAATCATAAAGCAATTTGGGAAGCTCGGTCGCTGGTTTTTGTTCTTCAGCAACAACACATGGTTTGCCCAAACACTTGCCATGAATGGCTGCGGCGATTTCGGAATGCCACAAACGCCAATCAAACCGGTGCTCGTCCCACAGCGAACCATACTTTAGTTCCAGTCGCTCCAGTGCCTCCGGCAGGTTCAAGCCGAACTTTGCCAACAGACGAGTTGTCCGTTCAGCTTCGGTTTCCTTGTCCTTGAATTTTTCATCGTGCCACCGACCGGTGTAATTTCCCGCCACCGTGGTAAATGTTCCGGTCACTTCCCAAAAGTCACGCGGCTTAAAACTGCGAATCTTCGCCTCGCGCTCCACGAGAATCGCCAGCGTCGGCGTCTGCACACGGCCAACCGTCGTCTTAAAAAAACCGCCGAGCTTGGAATTGAACGCCGTCATCGCGCGCGTGCCGTTGATGCCCACGAGCCAATCGGCCTCGCTGCGGCTGGTCGCGGCGTCGGAGAGCGGCTGCATGGATTCATCAGACTTGAGCGACGCAAAACCTTCGCGGATTGCGGCCGTCGTCATGGATTGCAGCCAGAGGCGCTGGATGGGTTGCTTGGCTTTCGTGTAGCGCACGATATTACGGAAAATCAATTCGCCTTCACGGCCGGCGTCGCAGGCATTGATGAGCGAGGTGACATCTTTACGTTTGATCAATTTGGCAACGGCGCGAAGACGCGGCGCGGTCTTCTCGATCGGCGTGAGATCGAAGTGCGGCGGGATGACCGGCAGGCATTTGAACGTCCATTTGCCGCGTGCGGCCTCGACGCCTTCCGGCGGCACGATGGTCAGCAAATGACCGACCGCCGACGTAACCACATAGTCGTCGTTCTCGAAATAATCGTCGTGCTTCTGAAACTTTCCGAGTGCCTTGCTGATGTCGCTGGCGACGGACGGTTTCTCCGCGATGATGAGTGCTTTCCCCATAATGCGGGAGATTCTTAAGCCGTGAACCGTGTCGAGCGCAACCTAAATCTTAAATTTCAAAATTCCGGCTTTTCAAAAAATTGCCACGGACTCACCCATTTTTTGCCACGAAAAAAAGCGCTAAAACCTCATTCTTTCCTTGATTTTTTGCGCGTTTGGCTTTTTCCTCTTGGCGCGATAATTCGCCCTGCGAAATTCGCCAAACAAAATTTATTATGGCCTACACCACCTGCACCGTTCCCGCTGGCGAAAAAATTTCCATCAGCGACGGCAAACTCAACGTCCCCAACCATCCCATCATTCCGTTCATCCGCGGCGACGGCACGGGGCCGGACATCTGGGCCGCCAGTGTGCGCGTCATGGACGCGGCGGTGCAAAAAGCCTACGGCGGCAAAAAGAAAATCGCGTGGATGGAGGTTTCCGCCGGCGAAGCGTCCTTCAAGGCGCACAACAACTGGCTCCCCGACGACACCGTCGAGGCGTTCAAGGAATTCCTCGTCGGCATCAAAGGCCCGCTGACCACGCCCACCGGCGGCGGCATCCGCTCGCTCAACGTCGCGCTGCGCCAGATGCTCGACCTCTACGTCTGCCTACGCCCCGTGCAGTGGTTCACCGGCGTGCCCTCGCCCGTGAAGCATCCTGAAAAAGTGAATATGGTCATCTTCCGGGAAAATACCGAAGACATTTATGCGGGCATTGATTTTGAAGCCGGCAAGGAAATGGCGATGAAGACGCTGGAGTTCATCAAGACGAACTTCCCGAAGGAATTTAAGAAGATCCGTTTCGGCGAAACGCCCGAAGTCGTCGGCATCGGCATCAAGCCCGTTTCCAAGACCGGCACGCAGCGGCTCGTGCGCGCGGCCATCGAATACGCCATCGAGCAAAAGAAGAAATCCGTGACGTTCGTCCACAAGGGCAACATCATGAAATACACCGAAGGCGCGTTCATGCAATGGGGCTACCAGCTCGCCCGCGAAGAATACGGCGCGGAACTCGTGGACGGCGGCCCGTGGTGCAAAATCCCCGAAGGCAAACGCGGTGCCGGCCTCATGTTCAAGGACAGCATCGCCGACATCACATTGCAACAGATTCTCACGCGCCCGAATGAGTTTGAAGTCATCGCCACGTTGAATCTGAACGGCGATTATTTGAGCGACGCGCTTGCCGCACAGGTTGGCGGCATTGGCATCGCACCAGGCGGCAACATCAACAATGTTTCCGGCCATGCCATCTTTGAAGCCACTCACGGCACTGCGCCGAAATACGCGGGCAAAGACGTTGTCAATCCCGGTAGCGTCGTGTTGTCCGGCGAAATGATGTTCCGCTATCTCGGCTGGAACGAAGCCGCCGATCTCATCATCAAAGGTTTGAACGGCGCCATCGGCTCGAAGCGCGTCACCTATGATTTCGCACGCCAGATGACCGGCGCGACGGAGATCAAGTGCTCCGAGTTTGGCGACAACATCATCGCCCATATGTGATTTGGTAGGGCGACGCTGCCGCGTCGCCAAACTAGGCAAAGCAGCAGCTTTGCCCTACCCATTAAGAATTCAAAACGGCGGTGGTCATCACGACCACCGCCGTTTTGTTTTTCAGATTAAATCACCGCGCCCGCTGCGAAATCGCCAACTTGCCGATGCTCGTCAACACATCCCACGCCGGGCCGGGGAACTTGTGCATCTGCACCATCACATCCTCGAATGCCTTCAGGAAATAATCGGCGTCGGCCTGCGTGAGGATGAGCGGCGGGAGCAACTTGACCACGTCCACGTTGTGGCCGGCCACCTGCGTGATGATGTGATGCTTGTCCAGCAACGGAATCACCGCCGCCTGCGGGAACAGGCTCTTGTCAAGCGTGTGGCACGTCGTCCACGCGATTTTCAGCGTGAGCGATTTCGGCGAACCGAATTCGATGCCGGTCATCAAACCGCGCCAGCGGACTTCCTTCATGAATTCAAAACGCGGAATCATCGCGGTCAGTCCGTTACCGAGGTAGTCGCCCATCTTCGCGGCGTTGGCGATGAGATTTTCGCGGTCGAGCACATCGAGGGCGGCGAGGCCGGCGGCCATGGCAAAACTGCCCTGGCTGAACGTGGAGCTATGCACCACGGAGCGCGACATCGAAGAAAACACTTTTTCGTGAATCCATTTCTTGCACAGCACCGCGCCCACGGGAACAAAGCCAGCGGAAAGTGTTTTGGCCAGAATCACGATGTCGGGATCCACCGCGCCTTCGTGTTCGATAGCGAGAAATTTTCCCGTGCGACCCATGCCGCTCTGCACTTCGTCGTCAATGAACAGCGCGCCGTGCTTACGGCAGAGTTGCTGCGCGGCGAGCAAATAGCCGGGCGAGGGAATGTTCACACCCTTGCCCTGCACCGGTTCGACGATGAAACCGGCGACATCACCCTTCTTCAATTCCTTTTCCAACGCCTCCAAATCATTAAACGGAATCGCGCGGCAGTCCGGCAGAAACGGCCCGAAGCCGTCGCGGAAAGAATCGTCGCCATTCACCGACAGCGCGCCGGTGCTCAAGCCGTGGAACGATTTCTTGCAATGGATGAGCGCCGGTTTGCCGGTGGCGCACTTGGCATATTTCATCGCCGTCTCGACGCCTTCCGCACCAGAGTTGGTGAAGAACACCATGTCCAGTTCGTTCGGCATCCGCTTCTTCAACTCGGCAGCGAGCAGGCCGGAAAGCAATGGCGCTTCCATTTTCACGAGGCTGGGCAGATCGGCATCAAGAAACTCCTTGAGGATGCGGCGGATTTCCGGGTGATTGCGGCCGAGGCCAAACACGCCGTAGCCGCTCAACAAATCCAGATACCGGTCGCCCTTTACGTCCCACAGATACGGGCCTTCGGCGCGCGTGTAGCAGCGGTCGAAGCCGATGGTCTTCAGTGTTTTGACATTGGCGGGATTAACGTGCTCGGCGTGCAGCTCGTAATTTTTGCCGGCGTGTTGCTTCGCCAGCGCGAGGATGTCCAACGGCGGACGCGCGACGACGGCAGGTGTATTTTCAGACGACATGATGAAACATTTTACCTTAAAACCAGAAGAATCAAAAAACTTTCTTTCCCTTCAAATCCCAACCAATGCTGCGCCCAGCACGCCGGCGGAATCGCCGAGCTGATGCTGCACGATGGGCGTTCCCAACTCGTCGGTGAAAACATATTTTTTCACCGCCGCAACGCCTTCGGTGTAGACAGCCTTGAAATTGGAAACGCCACCGCCAATCACCACGATGTCCGGGTCGAGAATGTCGATGAGGTTCGCCAGCGCGCGGCCAAAACGGTCAAAGAAAACCTGCATGAACTCGACGGCTTGCGGTTCGCCGGCGTAAAATTCCTTTTCGATTTCCTTCAGCGGTTTTTTCACGCCGAACTTTTCCGCGTAGCGTTTCTCCAGTCCGCCGCCGCTAATAAAAGTTTCCACGCAGCCGCGCTGCCCGCAGTAACAAAGCGGGCCGTTGGGATCAATGCACATGTGCCCCCATTCGCCGGCGATGGCCTGCGGACCGGTGAAAACTTCGCCCTTGTGAACAATGCCGCCGCCGCAGCCGGTGCCCATGATGACACCGAAGACGAGCTTCTTGCCCTTGCCCGCGCCGAGCAACGCTTCGGCCATAGCAAAGCAATTCGCATCGTTTTGGATTTCAATTTTGCGGCCGAGCAGTTTTTCTAGATCGGCTTTGACCGGCTGGCCGTTCATGCAAACCGTGTTGGAATTTTTTAAAAGACCCGTGCGCGGCGAAATCGCGCCCGGCGTGCCGATGCCGAAGGTGGTCGGCTGATTTGGCACAGTGGCGACCAGTTCATCATGAACCGACTTGATGCGGTTCAGGATGTGCTGGTAACCGTGCCCGCGTTCCGTGGCGATACGCTTACGGATGATTTCTTTACCGGCGGCATCGAGAACTACGCCTTCGATTTTTGTTCCACCCAGATCAATACCGATGCGATACATGATTTAATGGAGACGGGCGGAATCCGCGCGTCAGAATTATTTGCCGCAGCAGTTCTTATATTTCTTACCGCTGCCGCAGGTGCACGGGTCATTGCGGCCGACCTTCGGGCCGGTGCGGATGGGTTTGGCTTTCGCCTGCGCTTCCGCCGCATTGGCGGCTTCGCTGACCACATCGCTGGCCTTGCCCTGCCCCGTGCCGGTGCTGGTGCCACCGAAAGCGCTGGTGTTCGTGTGCAACGTCTGCTGCGGCGCATTGCGCAGGAAATTTTCAAACGCCATCAGGCTGGACGCGCTGCGGAAGACATTGTGGCAGATTTCCGTTTTCACGTTGACCATGAGTTCGTCAAAAATCTTGAACGCCTCGGCCTTGTATTCCAGCAGCGGATCAC
Organism: uncultured Verrucomicrobia subdivision 3 bacterium; assembly: GCA_903861445.1. Taxonomy (GTDB): domain Bacteria; phylum Verrucomicrobiota; class Verrucomicrobiia; order Limisphaerales; family UBA11358; genus UBA11358. The sequence goes on along the minus strand of CAIOUK010000100.1, from coordinate 22,263 downwards.
GTTGGCCATGCGCGCGGAGACCGATGCTGTGGCGCAACGAATCCATTTCGTAAAGATGTTCCTGCCACAATTTGTCAATCGCCTGCAAAATCGTGTAGCGCTCGACAGTCGCGAGTTTGTCCGGCTCCTCGAAGCTGACTTTGAGTTCGTAAGCCTTGCGGATGCTGTCGGAAATGAAATTGCAGACGGCGAACTGCGCCTCGTTCAGGTTGCCGAAAATGGAATCGGCCACCGGTTTTTCCTTGCCGGACTGCGCTGCCTTGACGATTTCCGCCTCGGGCAAACCCAGCGGGAAATTTAGATTCACCCAGTCGGCCAGCGAACGCACACGCCATTCGGCCACGTCCGCATCGGCGGCGGTGAATTCCTCGATTTTCTGAATCACGACTTCTTCGATGATGTCCATGAGTCGGTCGCGGACGTCGTCACTGTTGATGATTTCGTTACGGAAGCCGTAGATGACCTCGCGCTGCTTATTCATCACGTCGTCATATTCGAGCGTGCGTTTGCGCTGCTGGAAATTGTGGCCTTCGACGCGCTTCTGCGCTTGTTGAATCGAGCGGTTCAGCAAACCGTGCTTGAGCTCTTCGCCTTCTTCAAGTCCCATGCGCTCCATCAATTTCACGATGCGGTCGCTGCCGAACAGCCGCATCAAATCGTCTTCCAAAGAAATGAAAAAGTGCGAACTGCCGGGATCGCCCTGACGCGAGCAACGGCCGCGCAATTGGCGGTCAATGCGGCGCGATTCGTGACGCTCCGTGCCGAGCACATGCAGGCCGCCGACTTCCGCGACGCCTTCGCCGAGTTTGATGTCCGTGCCACGACCTGCCATGTTCGTGGCGATAGTGATGGCCCCGCGTGCACCGGCGCGCGCGACGATTTCTGCTTCCTGCTGGTGATACTTGGCGTTGAGGACGGAGTGAATCAGACCTTCCTTTTTCAGCATCCGCGACAACATTTCGCTCGTCTCGACGGACACCGTGCCAACCAGAATCGGCCGGCCTTGCGCGTAGAGTTCCTTGATTTCCTTGACGACGGCATTGAATTTTTCCCGCCGGGTTTTGTAGACGGAATCATCCGAATCCTTGCGGATGTTCGGCATATTCGTCGGAATGGTCATCACACCAAGCTTGTAGATGTCGAAAAATTCCGCCGCCTCAGTTTCCGCCGTGCCGGTCATACCGGCCAGTTTAGAATAGAGCCGGAAATAATTTTGAATCGTGATGGTCGCGAGCGTCTGCGTCTCGCGTTCAATCTGCACGCCTTCCTTCGCTTCGACTGCCTGATGCAAACCATCGCTCCAGCGGCGACCGGCCATCAAGCGGCCAGTGTGCTGATCCACGATGATGACCTTGTTGTCTTGCACGACATATTCCACGTCGAGCTGGTAAAGCGAATACGCCTTGAGCAATTGCGAGATGGCGTGAATCTTCTGCGCCTTCTGCTCGAAGTCGGCTTGCATTTTCGCCTTCGTTTCAAGCCGTTTGCGCGCGTCGGGTTCTGTGCCGGCGTCCACGTCATGCAGCATCGTCGTCAAATCCGGCAGCACAAACGCGTCCGGATCTTGCGGGCTGATGTGACTGCGGCCTTTTTCCGTGAGGTCGGCCTCGTGGCTTTTCTCGTCCATCGCGAAAAGCAATTCTTCCTTCTCGCGATACAAATCCACTTTCTTCTGATCCTTGTGCAACTCCAGTTCCGCACGGTTCATCATGCCGGCGTTTTCAGGAACTTCCAAAATTTTCATCAAACCTTCGGAACGCGGCTGGCCGGTCTTCACGCGGAAGAGCAACAGGCCGATTTGTTTTTCCAGTTCGTCGGCGTTCTTCACCTGCGAACCATCGGTCGGATGCAGTTTCTTGATGAGTTCCTCGGCCTCTTTCAGAAAGCGATTGCAAAGTTGCTGCTGCGCGCGAACGAGTCCGTCCACCGTCGGTTTCCATTGCGCATATTGTTCATCGAACGTGTGCACCGCCGGGCCGCTGATGATGAGCGGCGTGCGCGCTTCGTCGATGAGAATGGAATCCACCTCGTCCACGATGGCGAAGTAATGACCGCGCTGCACCTGCTCTTCTTTACGAAGCGCCATACCGTTGTCGCGCAGATAATCAAAGCCGAATTCCGAATTCGTGCCGTAGGTGATGTCGCAATAATATTGCTGGCGACGAACCGCCGGCGACTGGTCGTGCAAAATCACACCAACGGTCAGGCCGAGAAACTTGTAGATCGCGCCCATCCATTCCGCGTCGCGCGCGGCGAGATAATCATTCACCGTCACGACGTGAACGCCGCGACCGGTAAGCGCGTTGAGATAGACCGGCAGCGTGCCGACAAGGGTTTTGCCCTCGCCGGTGGCCATTTCCGCGATGCGGCCGTGATGCAACGCATAACCACCAATCAGCTGCACATCAAAATGCACCATCTCCCAGCGCAACGGCCGATCGCGCACAATAATGTCCTGCCCGCACAGACGCCGCGCGGCATTTTTCACCACTGCAAACGCCTCGGGCAAGATTTCTTCGAGTTTGGCCGCGAGTTCGGCATCATCCTCAATTTTAGAAAGCTCTTCCTTCCACGCCGCGGTCTTGGCGCGCAGTTCGTCATCGGAAAGTTTTTGCAGGCCGGCCTCAAACTCATTGATGCGGGCGACGACGGGACGGATTTTTTTTACGTCACGGTCGTTCTTGGAGCCGAAAATCGCTTTGAATAAATTCACAATTATCTTTCAGTAGTCTGGTTAAAAATGAACGAATACGCTACGCGACGAAATGCGGAGCGTCAAAGCGAAACGGATGCTGGATTTGTTCAGGAAACGGTGGAAGCGGAAACCGTGGAAGTCGGTCGCGTTTTGGGATAGGTAGATTGACGCACCAACGATTCGGCGCGCTTGATGTTGTCCGCGATCAACTGCAAGTCCGGACGCAGGGCGGGATTGTCGCCGTGCTTGAGCAGCATCCGCTCAGAATAACCGCGAATGATGGTGAAAATATTATTCAGCTCATGCGCCACTTCGCGCCCCACCTGATGCGGGCTGTCCGCATGCGGTTCATGGTGCAGACTGGCAAACGCGGTCGGCTCCATGTTCGGCGACAATTTGCTGTAGATGTTTTCGAGGGATGACATTGGAAAGTTTTAAGCAAGTCGCTTGCCAAGTTGAACTCGTTAAATTTCGCCCATAAAAACAAGGTGTTACGCCTGTAAATACGCCAAATGGACACGCCGCTCAAAAATTAGACAGCAATTCGCCGCTGGATTCTCGCGCTCAAACCGCTAAACTGCGCGCTCGAAAACGCATGAACCTCGCGCCCGAATCCATCGGCCTCATCGCCGGCAGCCGCACGCTGCCGCTGGAATTCGCGCGCCTCGCCCGTGCCGCCGGGGTCAAACGTATCGTCTGCACCGCTGTTGAGGGCGAAACCGATCCGGCGATTGCTGCGCTGGTAGACGACCTCGTCTGGCTCAACGTCGGACAGCTCAACAAGATGATTTCCGCATTCACTTCGCGCGGCGTGAAGCAAGTCGTCATGGCCGGACAAGTCGCGCCGAAAAATCTTTTTGATCTCCGCCCCGACTTGCGCGCGATGGGTGTGCTGCTCCGCCTGAAGGAAAAAAACGCGCATTCCATTTTTGGCGCAATCGCCGACGAACTCAAAAAGGACGGCGTGGAACTCATCGAAGCAACGCCGTGGCTTGCGCCGTTGATGCCGCAGGGCGATTTTGCGCTCGGCCCGAAACTTTCCGCCGAGCAGAAAACCGACGTGGAATTTGGTTTCCGCATCGCCAAGGAAGTTTCGCGGCTGGAAATCGGCCAGCTCGTCGTCGTCAAGGACGGCACGGTGCTGGCTGTCGAAGGTTTTGAAGGCACGGACAAGTGCCTCGCACGCGGCGGCGAACTCGCCAGCAAGAACGGTGGGGCTGTTGCTGTCAAAGTCGCTAAACTGAATCACGACATGCGCTTTGACATACCATGCCTCGGCGCGAAAACTCTGGAAACCTGCGCCGCCGCCAAAATTTCCGTCCTCGCGCTGGAAGCCGGCAAATCGCTCTTGCTCGAACGCAACGCCTGCGAAAAGCTGGCGAAAGAAAATAAGATTTCCGTCACAACCATTTCCTAACTTCCAACTCCAAACTAACAATGTTAAAATCACACGAACTCCTCGGTTTCATGTCGCCCGCGCTGGCGAACGACATTCTCTCCTTCATTTTTGAGTCCGACAAGCCGGCCTACCGCGCCACCGTCGCCGCCGTGGCCGAGGCCAAACATGTCCGCCCGGTTTTTCTCGAACGCCAGCCGCGCGACCAGCGCCACGCTTCGATGCTCACCGTGCTCGCCAAACCACAATTGGACGCCGCCGCCGGCGCGTTCATCCGCGCGTGGCTCGTCAAAAAACACGTCGCCATGCTCGTGGATTTTCTGAACGCGCTGGAAATCAAAAATGAAAACGGCGTGGTCGAAGATCTGCCTACCAGCGTGGACGACACGAAGCTGAAAGCCGCCGTGGAAATCCTGCTCGGCAAATACCCGCACGAAACCGTCGCCGTCTATCTCAATGCGTTTAACGACATGAACACCGCCGGCTGGGCAAACTTGAAAGCGTTGCTGGAATCCGATTCGCGCCTGCAACTCGGCAATCACTGACCGTGGCCGGCGAACCCGCAACTTTTGCCCGCTGGCAAACCGCCGCCAGCGAACCACTGACCGGCGACGCCTCCGCGCGGAAATATTTCCGGCTGCGTTCACAAAATCAGACTGCCATCCTGATGGACGCCTCGCAGGTGCCGGATTCCGTCGCGCCCTTTGTCCGCCTCGCCAAGCATCTCCGGCAAATCGGTTTCAGCGCGCCGGAAATTTTGGCGCGTGACACGGAAAACAGTCTGTTGCTGCTGGAAGATTTCGGCAACGACACGTTCGCCAAACTACTGGAAAAATCTGTTGAGGTGGAGCGTCTTTACACGCTCGCAACCGACGTTTTGATTGAGTTGCACAAACATCCGCAAGCCGTTCCCGAAAATCTTCGCGCGTATCATCCCGAGAAAATGCTCGAGGACATCGAGCTGTTTGTGCAATGGCGCACGCCCAATGTCACTGCGTTGGAACGGGAAGATTTCCGCGCCGCGTGGCGGGCCGTGCTACCGGTGGCGCACCAAGTGCCAGCATCGCTGCTGCTACGCGATTATCACGTCGCCAACCTCATGCTGCTGCCAGCGCGCGAGGGAATCAAACAAGCAGGGCTGCTGGATTTTCAGGACGCGTATCGCGGGCCGGTGACGTATGATTTGGTTTCGCTGCTCGAAGACGCGCGACGCAATGTGCCGAAAGATTTACAGAAAAAACTGTTGGCGCGCTACCTCGCCGCGTTTCCGGCACTCGACCGCGAGGCGTTTGAAACCTCGCTCGCCATTCTCGCCGCGCAACGGCACACGCGCGTGCTGGGCATTTTTGAACGGCTCGCACGGCACGAAGGCAAATTGGATTATCGCCGGCTGCATTCGCCGCGCGTGGAGCGGTTGTTGCAAAAAGCGCTGCAACATCCGATTCTCGCCGACGTGAAAACTTGGATGGAACGCCATGCCCACACGGATTAAAAAGGCGATGCTGCTCGCCGCCGGCTACGGCACGCGGCTGAAACCGCTCACCGACCGCACACCGAAGCCGCTGGTGCCGGTCGCGGGCCGACCGATGATCGAATACGCGCTGGACAAGTTGCGCGCCTACGGCATCGGGGAGATCGTCATCAACGTCTCGCATCTCAAGGCTCAACTGGTGGATTATTTTGCGGCGGAAAAAAAACTTCGCGTCACGATTTCCGAGGAAGCCGAGCCGCTCGAAACCGGCGGCGGACTGAAAAAAGCCGCGCCGTTCCTCGGCGATGAACCGGTCTTCGCCATCAACAGCGACATTCTCTGGACGGACGACGGCGACACCGCATTGAACCGGCTCGCGCAAACTTGGGACGATGCAAAGATGGATTTCCTGCTGCTGGCACAATCGAAATCACGCGCCATCGGGCATGACAAGGGCGAAGATCATTTATTCATCAAGCCAGAGAACACCCTCGGCTGGAACGCGGCGGACGCGCCTTACATCATTTCCGGCATCGGGATTTTTCATCCGCGCGTGCTGCGCGATGCGCCGGACGGGAAATTTTCCGTAAAAGTTTTGTGGCTGAAGGCGCTCGCGGAAAACCGGCTCTTTTGCCTGCCGCATCACGGTCGCTGGTTTCAGACAGGCACGCTCGAAGACATCCAGCGGACGGAGGCAGAACTGAAACGGCTGAAACTTTAAACCTCACCATGACCAGAACCGCAAATTCTACCATGAGTGCCAGATTGATTCGCCTTTTTACGGCGGCGTTATTACCGGTTCCGCTTTTTGTCTCCATTTTTTATTTTTCATATCTTTACAAGAAATATCAGTGGGACGATGTGTTAATATGCTTGTTTATGGGATATTGCTTCATGTTACTTCCCAGCATTCTGTTTTCCATCTCACTTGAAGCTTACAGGGCAAGGCCGCGTGCCAGTAATATTGGCTATGTTACATTGGGTGGAGCGTTGGGCGGAATCGCAAGCTTTCTCTTTATCTGGATCAATCCTGATGATTCTGTGCAAGGTATTCTGGATGCTTTCATGGCCTTCATTTTCTCTATTTGTATAGGTGCTGCCATCCCCGCTGTGTTTTGTTGGTTATCAAAACCTCAAGGAGCGAGATAAGGGATTGATATGATACAGCGGCCTAATACGTAGGTAGGCTGCAAAATTTCCGACGGGGCAGGCATGAACCGGACTTCATATTTTGCGAACTTAATTTCATTTTCTGCAAATTAATTTTGCTCGCCGCTGCCGGCGGATTTTGTATCGTGAATCCTTAAATTTATGCAACCTACCGGCGATATTGCTCTCATCGGTCTGGCCGTCATGGGCCAGAATCTCATCCTCAACATGAACGACCACGGCTTTACCGTCGTCGCTTACAACCGCACCACCGACAAGGTGGATCACTTCCTCGCGAACGAAGCGAAGGGAACAAAAGTCCTCGGCGCACACTCGATCGAAGAAATGGTTTCCAAACTCAAATCGCCGCGCCGCGTGATGATGCTCGTTAAGGCCGGCAAGCCGGTGGACGATTTCATCGAACTGCTCGTCCCGCATCTGGCGCCGGGCGACATCATCATTGACGGCGGCAACTCGCTGTTTGAGGACACAAATCGCCGCGTGAAATATTGCGAGAGCAAAGGACTTTTGTTCGTCGGCACCGGCGTCAGCGGCGGCGAAGAAGGCGCGCGCAAAGGTCCGAGCATCATGCCCGGCGGTTCGCCGAAAGCGTGGCCGTTCGTAAAAGATATTTTCCAGGCTGTTTCCGCGAAGGTGGAAGGCAATGTGCCGTGCTGCGATTGGGTCGGCGAAGGTGGCGCGGGCCATTATGTGAAGATGGTTCACAACGGCATCGAATACGGCGATATGCAGCTCATCTGCGAAGCGTATAACATTTTGAAAAACGGCCTGGGCTTGTCCGCCGACGAAATCCATTCGGTTTTTGCGGAATGGAACCAAGGCGAATTGGATTCGTATCTCATCGAAATTTCGCGCGACATCATGGCGTTCAAGGACACGGATGGTTCGCCGCTTGTGGATAAAATTCTCGACACCGCCGGCCAGAAAGGCACGGGCAAATGGACGGTTATCAACTCGCTGGACATGGGCATTCCCATCACGCTCATGGCCGAAGCGGTTTATGCGCGCTGCGTTTCCGCGATGAAGGATGACCGCGTCAAAGCGGCGCGCAAACTCAAAGGCCCGCGTCCGGCGCTCACGAGCATTGCGGCGAATCCCGAAAAGAAAAAGGCGTTCATCAACGACATTATGAGCGCGCTCTACGCCTCGAAAATTGTCAGCTACGCGCAGGGTTATATGCTCATGCGCGCGGCGGCGAAGGAATACGGTTGGAACTTGAACTACGGCGGCATCGCGCTGATGTGGCGTGGCGGCTGCATCATCCGCTCACGTTTCCTCGGCAAGATCAAGGAAGCCTACGACAACAATCCCAAGCTCACGAACCTCTTGCTCGACGATTATTTCCGTGGCGAAATCAAGAAATCGCAAAAGGGCTGGCGCAACATCGTCGCGACGGCGGCGAAAAAAGGCATTCCCGTTCCTGCGTTCAGCACCGCATTGGCATTTTACGACCAATATCGCTCGGCGGTTTTGCCCGCGAACCTGCTGCAAGCGCAACGCGATTATTTTGGCGCGCACACCTACGAGCGCGTGGACAAACCGCGCGGCGAATTTTTCCACACGAACTGGACCGGTCGCGGCGGCACGACCAGCAGCAGCACTTACAACGTTTAAAAATTAGAAAACAATCCAATGAAAACGCACGGCTCCGGTCGTGCGTTTTTTATTGAAGGGTTCAGGGCATGAGATGAGCCGGGGTCACCGTGCTGCCTAAGGAACAGGTTGGCGTGTCACCGATGTTCTCGATGCCATAGGTGCCGCTGGTGGGACAAGCCGGCAGCTTGCCAATGGCGTTCATTTTGATATAGGGCGTGAGGTCACGATTGAGACTGACGTGAGAACCGGTGGTTCGATTGTTTTCGATGGCGAATTGATTGCACGCATCGTCAATCTTGCGGAGATTGTTGATGCAGGCATTCGCCTGGGAACGCGCCCTGGCCTTGACAAAATTCGGGATGGCAATGGCCGCCAACAGACCAATAATCGCCACCACAATCATGATTTCCACCAAGGTAAAGGCACGGAAAGCATTCGCCCCAAACAGTGGCAATAGTTGGGACTTGGAAGGCATCGAGGAAAAGATTCAGAAAAAACACGTCGTTTGCAACCCATAAAACCTTTGTTTGACGGCTGACGCGCCAACAGCAAAACTTCCGCATGGCACAACTCGAATTGAAGATTGAAAAACTCACCGCCGGCAACGGCGCAGCGCCCAAAAAAGGTGACACCGTAACGGTGCATTACACCGGCACGTTCACCGATGGCAAAAAGTTCGACAGCTCCGTGGATCGCGATGAGCCGTTCAGCTTCGTGCTGGGCGCGGGCGAGGTTATCGCCGGCTGGGATCTGGGCGTGGCGCAGATGAAAATCGGCGACAAGGTGAAGCTGACCATTCCGCCGGAACTCGCCTACGGCCGGGCCGGCTATCCCGGCGCGATTCCGCCAAACTCGACTTTGTTTTTTGAGGTGGAACTGCTCGGCATCGGCTGAAGTTTTGCGCTCGCAAGCAGCGAACAGTCCGCTTAATATTTTGTCCTCAAAAATCTAATTATGAAAAAATATCTCGTTGAATTCATCGGCACCTTCTTTCTCGTTTTAGCCGTCGGCATGAATGTCATTGACTGTGACGCGCATAATTTTCTTCCGCCACTGGCCATCGGCGCCACGCTCATGGTGATGGTCTTCGCGGGCGGCCACGTTTCCGGCGCGCATTACAATCCCGCCGTGACGCTGGCCGTCTGGCTGCGCGGACGTTGCGCGACGGCGGATGTCGTGCCTTATTGGATTTCCCAAATCCTCGGCGCGCTGGCGGCTTCCGGCATCACCATTTTTCTGAAAGGCAATCCGACCGTCATTCCCGATAATATCAGCCCCATGCCAGCGCTCGTCGCGGAATTTCTTGGAACTTTCGCACTCGCCTATGTGGTGCTCAATGTTGCGACCGCCAAAGGCACGGCGAATAATTCCTTTTACGGCCTCGCCATCGGCTTTACCGTAATGGTGATGGCCTTCGCGCTCGGCGGCATTTCCGGCGGCGCGTTCAATCCCGCCGTCGCCACCGGCATCACCGTCTTGCACATTGAAAAAGCCGCCAACTTCTGGATTTATCTCGGCGGCGACCTTGCCGGTGGTGCGCTGGCGGCGCTGGTGTTCAAGTTCGTCAATCCCGAGGATAAATAATTTCCTTTTTCTCATCGTGCCGCCCGCGAGCTTTCTCAAGGAAATCGCCGGCGGCACTTTGCTTGCCGTGAAGCTCCAGCCGCGGGCTTCGCGCAACGAAATCGGCGAGCCACTTGGCGACGAGTTGAAAATCAAAGTCACCGCGCCACCCGTGGACGCCGCCGCCAATCAGGCACTCGTGGAATTTCTGGCGGACAAGCTGGGCTGCCCGCGCGGCCGGGTGGAGTTGATTCGCGGCCAGACTTCCCGGCACAAAACGCTGAAGCTTCACGGCTTGCCGCCAGCGCAGGTTTTGGAAAAATTATTAGGTTCACGCAAAATCTAATTACCATCCCCCAAACGCCAAAAGTAACACTTGCCATAATATTTTTATGGCCTAAAGTCCCACTGCGTTTGTTCCCTATGAAAAAAGCTACCGAATGATTTGGAGCGCACCGGTTCAGCCAATCCTGATTCAATCGCAGATGCCCGACAATGGGCGGTGCAAGTTGGTTGAGTAATCATGTCACATCCAAAAATTATCCAAGGCGGCATGGGAGCCGGAGTTTCCGACTGGAAGCTGGCGCGCGCCGTTTCCAAGACCGGCCAGCTCGGTGTCGTTTCTGGCACGGCGCTGGCGGCCATTCTGGCCCGACGGCTGCAAGTCGGCGATCCCGACGGTCAGATGCGCCATGCGCTAAAGCATTTCCCCATTCCCGGCATCGCCGACAAAATCCTCGCGGACTATTTCATTCCCGGCGGCAAATCCCAAAACACGCCGTTCAAGCTCACGCCCATGCCGGCGCTCAAGCCCGGCCCCGATTACACCGCCCTGACCGTCGCCGCCAATTTCGTGGAAGTGTTTCTCGCGCGCGAAGGTCACAGCGGACTCGTCGGCATCAACTTTCTCGAAAAAATCCAGTTCCCCACCCTGCCGTCGGCCTTCGGCGCGATGCTCGCCGGCGTGGATTATGTGCTCATGGGCGCGGGCATTCCGCGTGCCATTCCCGGCGTGCTCGACCATTTTTCGCGCGGCGAAACCGCCGAGCTGAAAATTGACATTGTGGGCGCTCAACCCGGCGAAGAGTTTGTTTCCACTTTCAACCCAGCAGAATTTTGCCGAGGTCAGGCACCGACGCTGAAGCGCCCGGATTTTCTCGGCATTGTCGCTTCGGCCACGCTGGCCATCACCCTCGCGCGCAAATCCAGCGGCCAGGTCAACGGTTTTATCATCGAAGGCGAAACGGCCGGCGGCCACAACGCCCCGCCGCGTGGACCATTGCAATTGAATGCCGAAGGCGAACCCATCTACGGCCCACGCGACGTGGTGGATCTCGAAAAAATTCGCGAACTCGGCCTGCCATTCTGGCTCGCTGGTTCCTACGGTGCCGTCGGCAAACTCGCGGAAGCCTTGAGCGTGGGTGCCGCCGGTATTCAGGTCGGCACGGCGTTCGCTTTCTGCGCGGAATCCGGCATTGACCCGCACATCAAACAACAGGTTTTTGCAATGAGCCGCGAAGGCAAACTCCGCGTGTTCACCGATCCGCTCGCCTCGCCCACCGGTTTTCCATTCAAGGTCGTGCAACTGCCCGGCACGCTGGCCGACACGAAGAACGTGCCGTTGCGCAAACGCCTCTGCGATCTCGGTTATCTCCGGCATGCCTACCGTAAAGCAGACGGCAGCACCGGCTATCGTTGCCCGGCCGAACCGGTGGATGATTATGTCCGCAAAGGGGGCAAGTTGGAGGAGACCAAAGGCCGTGAATGCGTCTGCAACGGACTGGTCGCAACCATCGGCCTGCCCCAGGCAAAATCGGAAAATATTTTTGATTTGCCCCTCGTCACCGCCGGCAACGAAGCCGCGCACGTCGCGAAGTTTTTGAAGCCGGGACGCGATTCTTATAGCGCCGCCGATGTGATCGAACTCCTGTTGGGCAAAGCGGAAAGCCCCGTGACGCCAAAGCCGGAATTGGTCAGGCAAGCTTGATCTGCTCCGCCAGTTCCTCCGCCGGGTAAGTCCAGATTTCCGCAAGCGTCGGATGATAATGCGGCGTCACCGCCAGTTCCTGCACCGTCATGCGCTTCGCCATCGCCGTGACAATTTCATGGATGAGTTCACCACCGACCGGCCCCACGCAACTGCCGCCGAGAATTTCGCCCGTCTTGGGATTTGCCAGCAACTTCACAAAACCGTCCTTCGCCTCCATGATGAGCGATTTGCCGTGGTCGTTGAACGGATAACTCGCCGTGAGAAATTTGATTCCGCGCGCCGCCGCTTCTTTTTCCGTCAACCCGACCGTCGCCACCTGCGGCTCGGTGAAAACGACCGATATCAGCAGACGATAATCCATCCGACGCGGCGACTTCGGCTTCACGATATTTTGCACCGCCGTCTCGCCCTGCTGGATGGCAATATGCACGATTTCATGCGGCCCGCAGCAATCGCCCGCCGCGAAAATGTGCGGCGCGCTCGTCTGCATCCGGGCATTCGTCACGATGCGACCGTGGTCGGTTTTCACGCCGACGTTTTCCAAAGCCAGCGCCGCCGTGTTCGGCACGCGACCGAGCGCAAACAAGATTTCTTCGGCAGCTACGGAAACCGTTTTCCCATTCTGCTCAAACACCACCGTCTTCATTTTCCCTTTCCGCTGTGCGCCCACCAATTTCGTGCCGGTGAATACCGTCATACCTTCGCGTCGGAAAACCTTGGCGACTTCCGTTCCCGCGTCGGCATCAAACTCTTTCAATAAATTTTCGCTGCGCTGGATGAGCGTCACCTTCACGCCGAAGCGCTGGAAAAACTGCGCGAATTCGCACGCAATCGCCCCGCCGCCGAGAATGATGAGCGACTTCGGCAATCGCTTCAGCGCCACTGCGTCGTCGCTGGTGATGTAGCCGACTTCGTCCAGTTGCGGCAACGGCGAGGGCGCGACGCGCGAGCCGGTGGCGATGACAAAATATTTCGCCGTCAGCTTTTGGCCGTTGGCCAACTTCACCGTGTGCGCATCCAGAAAACTGGCATTGGCGCGGATGAATTTGAATTTCCCGGCGTTGAGCTGCTGCGCGCGGAAGTCCGCAAAATCTTTTATCATCAGATTTTTTCGCGCCATCACTTTGGCGAAATCAAACCTCACCCTGCCCGCGCGCACGCCCCAAGTCTCCGCGTGTTCGGCGAGATGTTTCACTTCCGCCGCGTAGAGCAACGCCTTCGTGGGCATGCAGCCGCGCAGGATGCACAGGCCACCGACTTCTTCCCCGCCTTCGATGACCACGGTTTTCAGTCCCGCGCTGACCGCTGTGCGCGCCGCCGCGTAACCGCCGCTGCCGCCGCCAATCACCGCCACGTCAAAATCAAATTTTTTCATGCGTTAAACATGGCTGCTGGCGTGAATTTATCAACCGGTTTTTTCGCGCGAAGACCGCGAAGTCTGCGAAGAAAATACTTGGCCGTGCGCCAACCCCTTCGCCACCTTCGCAGTCTTCGCGCGACATTTTGGTAATAGTTGACAGGCGGCGGACGGATTCAGATTATTTAAGCATGAGCGACATCATCTATCCCCGCAGCCCGCGCGAAACTATGGACGGCTGGCATTACCTGCCGCGCTACGTTGACAAAATCCGCCTGCACCTCGCCGGCAAACTGCCCGCCGACTATCAGGAAAATCTCGGTAAAGCCTTTGACGGTTTCTGGCTCAAGGCCGCCGGCGTGACGCACGAACAATTTGTGGCGGTGGTGAAAAATTCCGTGACCGACGGCGAAGTCTGCGACTGGGTGCGGAAAAACGTAAAGCGCACCGCCGCCGAAAAGGCCGCGCACTGGGCCGATGTTTTGAGCCGCCCGCTCGCGAGTGATGAATCCGCCGTGGCCCGGCTGAAGATGCGCAAGGAACAGGCCGGTATCGCCCACCGCGACGACATCCAATGTTTCGTGGACCTGCTCGACGCCGACGAGAAACGGATATGAGGCCAGCTTTCAACCGTCCAGCAGCGCAACCTCGAATCCATGAAACTTGATAGGCCACAAATACTGAGGTCTAATTATTGTTAGCCATATGAACTCACGATTTTTTTTCCTGCTAACGATGGCATGTTCCGTAATGGCTGGCGATGTCGGGGATAAAATCAAACAAGAGCAAGCACGCACCGCTGGGCAAATCGAAGCATGGCCAGTTTCTAAGACACAGTTCTTCTTGTATTCCCTCGATCCGCGTGGCGGAATTGGTTACGTCGTGAACACAGAGCAGGTCTTTCACGGATTTACGATTTTGGGGAAAGCGGAGGTTACAACTGAGGACGACAAAGCCGCGCTCCTGAAAGCCTTCGCACAAGGAGTCCGCGAGAGCGATGGGCGGGTGGCCGCTTGCTTCAATCCTCGGCATGGATTGAGGCTGGTTGTCGGCTCTTCCACAAATGACTTCACCATTTGTTTTGAGTGCCTCTCAGTGATGACCTACGGTTTCAACCATGGACAGGGGTTTCTAATTACCGCTTCGCCGAGTGCCGCATTCAATAAATTTGTGGAAAAATACCATCTGAAGAAGGCAAAGCAAAATGGCTAACAGATTGATAGACTGCAAACGCTGATTTTCACTGCCCGGCGTAATGGGCGTCCACCTTGGCGCCGACGTCGCGGTAGGTCACGTCCAGTTCGTAGAGGATGAGAAACTGCTCGATGGCTTCGGCCTTCTTGCCCATCTTTTCAAACACACAGCCGAGATTATAGACGAGGTCTTTTTTCTCCTCGTTCATCACGGGGCTTTCCTTGATGGCGGTCTGGAGCGTGCGCACGGCGGAATCGTTCATGCCGCGCAGGGCAAAACATTGCGCCAGCAGACTCATCGCCGGGATGCGCTTGTGCGGGTTCTGCTGCGCCTTCTGGAATTCCGCCAGCGCCTCGGCGATTTTGCCGGACTGAAAATAAAGCTGCCCCAGTTCAAAGCGGATGCCGAGGTCGGTCGGATATTTTTCCACGCGCGCCCGGCAATCGGCCATTTGGAATTCCGCCTTGTCGGCCTGCAGTTTGGCCAACTGCTCCGCGTGATCCACGGCCAGCGGGTTCAACTGCACAATCTGAAAATCAAACTGCTTCACCGTCACGTCCGTGATGGCGCGATCCAGCGTGGCGTCGCCGGCGATGCCGGAATTCTTGAGGCGCTGATAAAATTCCAACGCGCGGTCGAACTGGTTTTTCTGCGTGTAAAGCTCCGCCAGCGAACGCATCAGCTTCGTGTTGTCCGGTTCGTTCTGCAGACGCGCTTCGTATTCGTTAATCAGCCGCAACGAGGCGTCCTCGGATTTCTGGACGCGCTTTTCCTGTTCCAGCGAGACGGCCTCCTCCTTGTTCCGCAACACGTCGCGGAAAGAGCCTTTGCCGTCGGCCAGCGCATTGTAGCCGCCTTCATCCAGCGTCTTGCGCGCGGAAAGATTTTTCTGCGCCTGTTGCAAATCCGGGTCGTAGGGCGAAGTGCGGATCAGTCCGTCCAAAAACTCCTCGGCCACCGCTGCGCTCCCGCCGGTCTCGGCCACGGCGTTGGCAAACTCGATGACAAGCGCCTTGTCCTTGGGGGCGAGCCGCACCATCGTCTCCAGCGACAACACCATCGTCTGCGGCAACTCCAACGCCTGCGCCGCATCCACGATAATCCGGTGGGCGAAGGGATTGTTCGCGTCGCCGTTCAGCACCTCCTCGGCAATCGCCATCGCCTCGGCGGGATTTTTATTCAACGTGATTTTCGCCTTGGTGATCTGCGGCGACGAGCCGGCGCTGCTCATCATCTTCTTAAAAAAACCCTTGGTCGCGCCGGCCGACCGGCGCGTTTGCGCGGTTCGCAGCGCTTTGCGCGCTTCGAACAAGCCCGGCTCGTTTTTCAACAGCTGGCAAAACAGCGTGGTGGCATAGTCAAAATTTTCGCGTTGGGCCGCCTCCACCGCCTTGGTAAAAAGCCGGCGCTGGTCGAGTGACAGTTCGTTCAGTTTTTTTTCAGCCATAAGATTAAAAGAAACTTTTGGGGTGCGACGTTAAATCAACCGCATTGCGCGCGCTGGCGCAAGGCGTGATCCACCAGGACAAGCGCAGTCATCGCCTCGACCATCGGCACGGCGCGCGGCAGCACGCACGGATCGTGCCGGCCACGGCCTTTGAGTGTGGTGTTTTCGAGTTTTTCCGAAATGGTATCTTGCTCGTGCATCACCGTCGCCACCGGCTTGAACGCCGTGCGGAAGAAAATCGTTTCACCGTTCGAGATGCCTCCCTGAATGCCGCCGCTGCGGTTCGTTGTCGTAAAAACTTTTTGGCCGCGCGCGCGAATCGCGTCGTTGTGTTCCAAGCCTGTAAGCAGGATTCCGCCAAAACCATCGCCGCTCTCGAAACCTTTACACGCGGGCAAACTCAACATCGCCTTGGCCAAATCCGCTTCGAGCTTGTCGAACACCGGTTCGCCCCAGCCAGCGGGCACGCCGCGCGCAATGCCTTCGACGATGCCGCCGACGGTGTTGCCCTCGGCGCGCATCTTCTCGATGAGCCGAATCATCTTCGCCGCCGCCGTCGTGTCGGGACAGCGGACGATATTGGACTCCACGTCCTTGAGCTTCACCTTTTCGGGATTCACGTCGCCGATGATTTTTTGCACCTGCTTGACGTAGGCGAGAACTTCCACGCCAAATTTCTCGCGCAAAATCTTTTTCGCAATCGCGCCGGCGGCGACGCGGCCAACGGTCTCGCGCGCACTCGCGCGACCACCGCCCTGCCAGGCACGTATGCCATATTTGGCAAAGTAGGTGTAGTCCGCGTGCGAAGGACGAAACTTGTCCTTCATCTCGTTGTAAGCCTCGGAACGCTGGTCTTCGTTTTTGACCCACATGGAAATGGGTGTGCCAAGCGTCAGACCTTTTTCGGAAAGGCCGGAGAGGATTTGAACCGTGTCTGATTCCTTGCGTGGCGTGACGATTTTGGACTGACCGGGCCGGCGACGGTCGAGGTCGGGCTGGATGTCCGCTTCGGAAAGTTTCAGGCGCGGCGGACAACCGTCCACCACAACGCCCACACCGCCACCGTGCGATTCGCCCCACGTCGTGATGCGGAACAATTGTCCAAAGCTGCTTGCCATGGTTTGATTATGCGGAAAAATTAGCAGGTGGTCAAATCACGGATTCAAACCATGTCGCGCGAAGGTTGCGAAGGGAGCGAAGGCGAAAATTCGTCTTCCTTCGCCAACTTCGCGGTCTTCGCGCGATACTCGCGCGATACTTTCCAAACTTGAAACTTGCTCCCTGAAACCTGAAACTGCCGTGAATGAACCGCATCGTTGAGAAGTTCGCGCAGTTGAAAGCCGCCGGTAAAAAAGGCCTCGTTGTTTACATCGGCGCAGGCGACCCGAATTTGAAGGCCACGCACGATCTCACGCTGGCATTTGACAAAGCCGGCGTCGCCGTGGTGGAACTCGGCGTGCCGTTCAGCGACCCGCTGGCGGATGGCCTAGTGAACCAGCTCG
This sequence comes from uncultured Verrucomicrobia subdivision 3 bacterium, assembly GCA_903861445.1. Taxonomy (GTDB): domain Bacteria; phylum Verrucomicrobiota; class Verrucomicrobiia; order Limisphaerales; family UBA11358; genus UBA11358. The sequence goes on along the minus strand of CAIOUK010000100.1, from coordinate 4,882 downwards.
CCGCGCAGCGCGGTCTTGAATCCGGAACCACGCCGCCGAAACTGCTGGCGACCATCGCGGACATCCGCAAGGAGTCGCAGATTCCGCTGGTGCTCTACATTTATTTCAACCTCATCCACAAAGTCGGTTTGGAAAAATTTATTTCGGACTGCGCCAAGGCCGGCGTGGACGGATTGTTGGTTTTGGATTTGCCGCCGGAGGAATCGGACAATTACGAGGCGCTGATGAAAAAGGCCGGGCTGTGCCACATCTACCTCGTCGCGCCGACCACGCCGGAGGATCGCATGGCCAAAATCGTTTCGCGCGGCAGCGGATTTATTTATTACATCTCGCGCGAAGGCGTTACCGGCATGCAAACGAGCGTCGCGACGAATCTCGCGTCGCAAGTCGCCAAGCTCCGCGCGCACACGAACCTGCCCATCGCCATCGGCTTCGGCATTTCCAATCCGGAACAAGCCAAAGCCGTTGCCAAGGAAGGCGACGCCTGCGTGGTGGGTAGCGCCATCGTGAACCAGATTGCAGCGAATGGAAAATCGCCAGAACTTGTCGCGAAGGTCGGCGCATTCGTGAAATCGCTGGCCGACGCGGTGAAAACCATTTGATTTATGAGCACAAAAACGAAAACCGACATCAAGGACCGTTTCGTCATCATCATGGCCGGCGGGCGCGGCGAGCGTTTCTGGCCTTTGAGCCGCGAGAAGACGCCGAAGCAACTGCTCGCCATCCTCGGCAAGAAATCGTTTTTGCAGGAAGCCGTCGAACGCGTGCTGCCGTTGGTGCCGGTGAAAAATATTTTTATCATCACCAACGAAGTGCAGGCACCGGAAGTGCGCCGGCAATTGCCGAAGCTGCCCAAGGAAAATGTCGTGGCCGAACCGATGGGGCGAGATACCTGCGCGGCGGTGACACTCGGCGCGGCGCTCGTCGGCGCGCGTTCCACGACGGGCGTGATGGCCGTGCTGCCGGCGGATCACGTCATTCCCGACGCGAAAAAATTCCAGCAGGTTTTGTCGGACGCCTTTGACCTCGCCGCGCAAGGACAGGCGATTGTGACGATCGGCATCAAGCCGACCGAGCCGGCGACGGGCTACGGCTACATTCAGACCGGCGCGGAATTGCCCACGCCCGCCGGCGGCAAGAAGACCAAGACGATTTTCTACAAAGCCGAGCGTTTTGTGGAGAAGCCGAATTACGAAACCGCGCTGGATTATGTGAACAGCGGCCAGTATCGCTGGAATGCCGGGATGTTCGTCTGGAGTTTCATCACAGTGACGAACGGCTTGGAGAAACATCAGCCGGAAATATTCGCCGCGTGCCAGCGGTGGTTCAAGGTCGCGGCCAATCCCGCCAAGCTTGCGAAAGTGCTGGCGAAGGAATATCCGAACATCAAAAAAATCTCCATTGATTTTGCGCTCATGGAAAAGGCGCAGAACGTCATCGTGGCCGACGGCGCGTTCGAGTGGGACGACCTCGGCGCGTGGCCGGCGATTGCGCGGCACGTCAAGCAGGACGCCGAAGGCAATGCCGCCGTGGCGGATTTTATCCACGTGGACGCAGCGCGGAACATCATTTACGACGCGCGCACCAAGCACCGCACGCCCATTTGCGTGGTCGGTTTGCGCGATTCCATTCTCGTGCAGACGGACGACGCGGTGCTGCTCGCCCACAAATCGCAGGCACAGAAAATCAAGGAGCTGGTCAAGAAGCTCGCCGAAGACAAGCGGCTGAAGAAGTTGGTTTAGCACTTACTTCCGGCGCGAAAAGTTCCGTCGGATAATTCATCGTCATGCCCAGCGAAAACTTTTTTGCCGATTTGCCGGCGTTGACGGACTTTAATGACGTCCTCGACAGCCGGAATTATCATCGCCTGCCCGACGACTGGGTGATTTTCGTGGCGGACGTATGCAATTCCACCGAGGCGCTGCAACGCGGGCTTTATCGCGCTGTCAACATGGTCGGGGCTGCAAGCATCGTCGCCGTATTGAATCGTTGCCGCAACGTGGCACTGCCCTTCGTATTTGGCGGCGACGGCGCGACTCTGGCTGCGCCCGCCGCGCTCGCGCCGGTCATCGAGCAGACCCTGCAAGGCGTCGCGGCGATGGCGTCGAAACAATTTTCCCTGGAACTGCGGATTGGCCGGGTGCCGGTGCGCGAACTGCGCGCCGCCGGTTTCACCGTGGAGGCGGCGAAATACCGCGCCGCCGGCTTGGTGGAACTAGCCATGCTTGGCGGAACTGGTCTGATTGAAGCGGAGCGGCGAATCAAATCGCCCGGCAGTGACTGCCTGATTCAACCAGACGCCGGTGCACCCGATGCCGATGTCAGCGGGCTTTCCTGCCGCTGGGAACCATTGCAAGCGACGAATGGTGAAATTCTGACGTTGCTCCTCCAATCGCGTCTGACCGGCACGGCAGCGGATTGCTATTACCAACAATTTTACTCGCGCCTGCGCGAGCTGACCGGTTTGACGGATGAAAAATTAAATCCGGTTAAAGTGTCCGCCTTGCACACCGGTTGGCCACCAAAAACCCTGAATCTCGAATCGCGCGTTCATGCCGGACACGGCCATTGGCCGAAACGGATTTTGGCTATCATCCACACGTTGGCGCATTCGCTGGGCGGCGCGTTCGTCTTCAACACGGGGATTCCCGCGCCGTGGTTCAATCCGCGCCGTTACCAGCATGCCTCCGTGCCGCGCTCGGATTTCCGGAAATTCGACGGCTTGCTGCGGATGGTGTTGGATGTCCCAGCCGACAAGGTCGCAGCCATTTTAGAATTTCTTGAGTCGGAACACCGCCGCAACGCCATTTTCTACGGGACACATCGTTCGAGCAGCGCGTTGATGACCTGCGTCGTCTTCTCCCTCCTGCAGGAAAACCATGTTCACTTCATTGATGGTAATGACGGCGGCTACGCACTCGCCGCCTTGCAGTTCAAACAGCAGGTTAAAGCCGCCGGCAAAGCTTGACCTTTCGCCGCAAATCTCCATTATACGCAGCCCGGCGTTTCCGCCGCTTTCCCGTTCGCGCCCGTTGTCGCGTCTGGTATATTGAGCGACGTGAGTCATCCGGTATTTTACGATATGTTACACATCCGCAACATCGCCATCATCGCGCACGTTGATCATGGCAAGACCACGCTCGTTGATTGTCTCCTGAAGCAGTCCGGCACCTTCCGCGAAAACCAACACGAAACCAAGGAAGAGCGCCTGATGGATTCGATGGACCTCGAAAAGGAAAAGGGCATCACGATTCGCGCCAAGAACGCCGCGTTCAAATACAAGGATTACAGCATCAACATCGTGGACACCCCCGGCCACGCGGATTTCGGCGGCGAAGTCGAACGTATCATGAACATGATCGACGGCGTGCTGCTCGTCGTTGATTCCTCCGAAGGCCCGCAGGCGCAGACGCGCTTCGTCTTGCGCAAGGCACTCGAAGCCGGTGCCAAGCCGATTGTGGTCATCAACAAAATTGACCGCGAGAACGCCAATCCGAAAAAAGTTCTCGATCTCGTGTTTGAATTGTTCATGTCGCTCAACGCGACGGATGAGCAGCTTGATTTTCCGTTCATCTATGCGTCGGCCAAGGCCGGTTACGCCAAGGTGGAACTCGAACACGCGAGCGGCACGATGGAGCCGTTGTTCGATGCGATTGTGAAGCACATTCCGCCGCCGCGCGCCAAGGCGGGCGAAGGTTTTCAGTTGCTCGTCGCGAACCTCGATTACAACGATTACGTCGGTCGTATCGCGTTCGGCAAAATTGTCGAAGGCAAGGTCAAAATCGGCGACCCGGCGATTTGCCGCCATGGCAATGGAAAAATTTCCAAGGGCAAGATCACGATGATCTACCATTTCGAAGGCATGAAGCGCATCGAGATTAAGGAAGCGCACGCGGGCGACATCGTCGGCCTCGCGGGTTTCGAGGAAGTCTTCATCGGGGAAACGATTTGCGATTCGGAATTGCGCGCCACCCTGCCCTACATCCCGATTGATCCGCCCACGATCCAGATGGAATTCGCCGTGAACGACGGCCCGCTCGCCGGCCAGGACGGCAAGCTCGTCACCGCGCGCCACATCTGGGATCGCTTGGTGAAAGAAATCCGCACGAACGTCGCCTTGCGCGTCGAGCAGACCAGCGACCCGAAAGTGTTCGCGGTTTCCGGTCGTGGCGAAATGCAGATCGCCATTCTCGTCGAGCAAATGCGCCGTGAAGGCTACGAAGTTTTGGTGTCGCGTCCGGAAGTGCTCTGGAAAAAAGCCGCCGATGGCAGTTTGTCCGAGCCGATTGAAAAACTGTTCGTGGAAATCCCGAATGAAAACCTCGGCGCGATCATGGAAAATCTTTCCAACCGCAAGGCGCAGATCACCGGCATGAACCACGTCGGCAACCAGGTTTCCGTCGAGGCGCTCGTGCCGATGCGCGGGCTGATCGGCTTTGAAACCGACCTCGTCAACTCGACGAAGGGCATGGGCGTGATGAGCCATTTGTTCCATGAATACGGTCCGGATACCGGCGAAATTGCCGCGCGCAAAAACGGTTCGCTCGTCTCCATGGACAACGGCGAGGCGACCGCCTACGCGCTCAACATGGTGCAGGAACGCGGCCGCCTGATGGTGGAAGCGGGCGACGCGATTTACGTCGGCATGATCGTCGGCGAAAACGCGCGGGAGAACGACATCCCGGTGAATCCGGTGAAGGAAAAACGCCTCACGAACATGCGTTCGCAGGGCGACGGCAAGGGCATCTCGCTCTCGCCGCCGATGAAGCTCTCGCTGGAACGCGCGCTGGAATACATTGACGTGGACGAGTTCGTGGAAGCCACGCCCAAGAGCCTGCGTCTCCGCAAAAAGGAACTCGACGAAAACAAGCGCAAGCGTTCG
>CAIOUK010000099.1 GCA_903861445.1 uncultured Verrucomicrobia subdivision 3 bacterium | reverse complement strand
TTTCACCGCGTTCAGCGGCTCGCATCAGGACGCCATTAAAAAAGGTTTGGCGGAACGCGAAAAAATTCCGCACGCGCATTGGGACGTGCCGTATCTCACGATTGATCCGGCGGACATCGGCCGCGAATATCGCGAAGTCATCCGCGTGAATTCGCAGTCCGGCAAAGGCGGCGTCGCGTATCTGCTCGAAAGTGAGTTTGGCATCGAGCTGCCAAAAGATATGCAACGCGAGTTTGGCCCGATTGCGAACGACGCCGTGGACAAGCTCGGCCGCGAAGTTAGTGGCGCGGAACTCAAGGCGATGTTCTGGAAAGAATACGTCGAACGCACTACGCCGTGGTTGCTTAAATCGTTTGAAACCGAGAGCAAGAATGGCGTCGTGAAATGCAACGCGAAGCTGTCGCGCGATGGAAAAGCGATGGAATTCAAAGGCGAAGGCAACGGCCCGCTCGCGGCGCTGGTGCACGGCTTCACTCAGGTTGGCGTTTCAAAATTTGAAATCTCCAACTATAGCGAGCATGCCTTGAGCAGTGGCGAAGGCGCGGCGGCCATCGCCTACATCCAGATCAAAACTGCCGACGGCAAATCCCGCTGGGGCGCGGGCGTGGACACGAACATCGAGCTCGCCTCGGTCAAGGCCGTATTGAGCGCGTTGAACCGGTTTTGAAAATGGCGCGCGCCCGACATTATTTATTTCGCCCAACCAAGATTACATGAAACTGCGTTCCACCATTTTGGCGGCGTTATTTTTTGCAACCGGAATTTTCACCGGCACCGCCCAGACCTCCAACGTCGTGGCCACCGCGGCGGTTTACATGCCAGACATCACGCATGCCAATGATCCGTTGCCGGAGGGCGTGCTAGGTTGGGATGCCTTGAGCAAATCCGTGGACGCGACGAACGAACAGGAGTTTGCCCGTTTTATTTTTGCCTTCACGAACATCACGCCTACAAACGTCTCGATTCTGGAGGTGCATCCTTCCTGCGGCTGCACCACAGCTGAATTACCACCGGTGCCATGGCTGCTCCCCGCCGGCGCGAAAGGCGAAATCGGCTTGAGTGTCAATCTGGCTGGCAAATCGGGCACGCCGGGCGCGCTGTTCAAAACGGTCAACGTCACCACCGATCACGGCAAAAAAGACCTCATCCTGCGCATCAATATTTTGCCGCCGCCGCCGATGCCGGAGATGACCGAGGAACAGCGTTTCGCCGGCATCGCCGCCGCGAAAGTGGACCGGCAGGCCGTTTTCAAAGGCGATTGCGCGAGCTGTCATCTGAAAAAAATTGGCGGCAAATACGGCCAGCAACTGTTTGAAACCCTCTGCGCCATCTGCCACGAGGCCAAGGATCGCGCGACAATGGTGCCCGACCTCGCCAACCTCAAAGTGCCCACTAACGAAGAATTTTGGCGCGCGTGGATTACCGCCGGCAAGGCGGGTTCGCTCATGCCCGCCTTTGCCACCTCGCAGGGCGGGCCGCTGAGCGATTTGCAAATCGCCTCGCTGGCCGCCTATCTTAACGCCATCCACCCGTCCAAAGTGCCAACGAAGTGAAGTCCGCTTGCGGATTTTTTCCTGCGCGCTATCCTGTCAACCATGACAGCAAAACCGGTTGACGCAACGAACCACGAACAACTTTCCATCCTCGGCCAGCGCGTGCTTGGCGGCGGACACATCACACGCGACGAAGCGTCGTGGCTTTTTAATTTAGAAACGTCCGCCGACATTCTGGATTTGCTGTCCTGGGCCAACCGCATCCGCGAGCAATTCAAGGGCAACAAGATTCACCTCTGCTCCATCGTCAATGCCAAGGCCGGCGCGTGCTCGGAGAATTGCAGCTTCTGCTCGCAGTCTTCGCATTACCAGACCGGCTCGCCGAAATATGGCTTTGTGGATCCCGAACCCGTCGCCGAAGCCGCCGAGGAGGCGAATAAAAATTCCGTCACCGCCGTCGGCCTCGTGGCCGCGTGGAAAGGCCTGAACGAAGGGCCGCTGCTCGACGAAATCTGCGACCGCGTCCGCGAAATGAAGGCGCAGGGCAAGACGCGACCCGATGTCTCGCTGGGCATCATCAAAAAACAGGCGATTGCCGACCGGCTCAAGGAAGCGGGCGTGGAATGTTACGGCCACAACCTCGAAAGCTCGCGCCGCTTTTTTCCGCAGACCTGCACCACGCACACGTTCGACGACCGGCTCGAGACCATCGGCTATCTGAAAAAGGCCGGCATCAAGATTTGTTCCGGCGGCATCATCGGCATGGGCGAGACGCGCGCCGACCGCTGCGACCTCGCGTTTGAATTGAAAGCCATCGGCGCGAACGTCGTGCC
>CAIOUK010000098.1 GCA_903861445.1 uncultured Verrucomicrobia subdivision 3 bacterium | reverse complement strand
CACCGCGCCGTAGCCGACGAACAGGATTTTATTTTTGAATGGCAACATAAAATTTGAGGCGCAACTGTGGCGAAATCTTTTTAGCGATACAAGGATTTATTCTGAAGTGGAAAGCCCGTTTCCGCTGTGCGGCCGCCTGCAAATGGCCGGCATGGTTGCGAGGGAAAATTATTGCACAGTCGCCAAATCCGGCTGCGCCAGCGAAAGCCCGCCGCGCTCGTTCCCGGTGAATTGCGGTCGGATGATGATGTTGTTGGTGCAGGTAGCGTTGTTGATGCGGAACGCCGCCCCGCCGCAGCGGATGGCAATCAGATTGGTGAAGGCATTTTGTGTGCATGCGGAATGGGGCGCGGATCGCACGGCACCGTCGGTGAAATTTTGCACATCGGCCATGAACACCCCGTAGCTGTGGCTGTGATGGATGGCGACGCCGTAAAATTTATTCTCGTGGCTCGCGCGCATGAAGATGCCGAGATCGTTCGCGGTCAAATCGGCGTTGCTGATGACATTGTGATTAAAGGCCAGATCCAGCGAAATGCCGGCGCCGGGATTGTTGTGCAAATTCAGGCCGGTAAAAAGACTGTCCTCGGTCAGATAACAAGCCAGCCCGTCGAACTCGTTGTCGAAAGCCTCAAAATTTTTCACGGTCAATCGCCGCACCCCGAGCGTCGTCACCAATCCGCCGGAACGACAACGGACGCACGTCACATTTTCCACCACCGAGTCGCTCACGGCCTGCACAGTGATGCCGTTGTTGCGAATTTCCGAGCCTTCGCCGGTATCGTGCCAGAGTTCGCGTTGTTGATGGGAGCGATTTCCGTCAATAAAAAATCCGGCCACCTTCAGGTGCCGGATGATTTGGGAGGGATGGTTAACCGGATCCCCCATGATGATCACGGGGCAATTGGCGTTATCAGCCAGCCGCAAAATGGTTTCCGGACCGGTGCCGCGTAACGTGAGATTATCCCGCCGCAGCACAATGGACTGGTCAAGGTTGAAAGTTCCCGCCGGCAGAATCACTTCGCCACCGCTTGCCGGCAAACGATCCAAAGCCGCTTGAATTTGCGCGCTGGAAACACCGGTGGACAGGTTAATTATCGAAGTATCTGAAACTAAATTCACCGAAGCCGCCGCTGCTGCGAAAGGAAGTGCCACAAGCCAGATGAACACGGTTTTAACGGAAACCGCCCCAAGTGTCCGGGTCTGATTTAATTTCGTTTTCATAACAAACGAGGTCGTTGACCAATCAGGACTTTCTACAACCAATGTCTCCCAATTTCAGATTTCGTCCACTTATTTTTTAGAAAATATTTTGTAATGGTGCTGTGGCACACCACCGGTCAGGTATGAGGCTGGGTGATAGGATCGGGCGGTTTTACCGCACGACAAGGAAACCTTTTCCGGTGAGGGTCGTTGGATAGTTGGCGGCAGAATATTTCCCTGATGGTTGAGGCTTGCCGTTGATCGTGAGTTTGGCAACGGTTATCTCGCCGCTAAAATCCAAATCCAGCTTCGCGCCCGGAGCGATCTGGACATCCGCCGCCTGCCCCAGACTTTTGGTGGTGGCGATGCGCAGCGTTCCTTGTTTCACGCTGGTCGAGCCGCTGTGCGTGTTGGTTCCCGAAAGCGTCCAAGTGCCAGAGCCGGTTTTGGTGAGCGACGTTTTGGTTTTGCCGGCGCGATCAAAGGGATCGAACAAGTTACCGACTAGTTCGCCGGTGCCGGAGGTGTTGCCGCCCAGCACGATTTGTTTGCTGGCACCATAACCGGAAATCACGATGGAACCGGCCAGCTTGAGTAAACCGGCGCCGGCTTGTTCGAAGGTGATGGTGGAATTACGTCCGGCCAGATTCAGCACGCGGTCAGAAGTTTCGCCGCTGCCGGTGTAAATCAAACCACACGCGCCATCACCTTTCGGAACGGTGCCGTCGCCATCGCCCAACAGGATTTCGCCCGTTTCCACGTCGGTGGGCACGCCGAGACTGCTGTGCGTGGCTTTCCTTTTGCCGACGCTGTTGAGCGAGGTCACACTCAGCATTCCACGCTCAATGACAGTCCGGCCGGCAAACGTGTTTTTTCCGTTCAACACCAACGTCCCGAAACCGGTTTTCCGCAGGTCGAAGTCACCGAAGATACTTCCCGGCGCGGCCGCCAAATCTGCGTTCAAGACCACCGGTTCCTTGGCATTGCTGGTATCGAGGCACAGAATGGCACCGGCCATCAAACCGTTCGAGCCGCGCGTGTAAATCAGGCGATTCACGAGCAAATTCAGTTGCTCGCTGCTGAATTCCCCCGGCCCGCCGCACTTGAGCACCAACGTCGCGCTCTTGTGGACGCGCACGTTTTCGGCTGTCCATTTTGTCGTATCACCGCCATACAGTGCCGCTACTTTGGCCAGAACGAGCGTGCCAAGTCGCGCCACCGTGGGGCCGGCATAATGATTGTTCCCCGCCAGCGTGACGATTCCATCCCATGTATAATTTCCCCATTGATTGATGCTGCCAGCCATGATGATGCTACCGGGGCCACTGATACCGCCTTTCTCATTGTTGAGCTTCAGTGAGCCACTGACCAATACCGTGCCGTTCAACTGAATGTCCGCGTTCCACTGGCCGGAGCCATCGAACGCGCCGCCGTTCAAGGTCAATGGATTGGTCCCTTTCACGGCATCGAGCTTGAACGTGGCGCCATCCTCCAGCGTCACGGGACCACTGCCCAGCGCGGCGCCGTTAAATTCAACCGTGAGCGTGCCGCCATGAACCAGCGTGCCGCCGCTGTAGGAGTTTTTCGTATTCCAGAGACGCACTTCGCCGGCACCGGTCTTGACCAATTTTCCGGGACCGGATAGTTCGTTGCGCAACTCAACCCGTGGGCCTTTGGCGATGTGAACCGCCTTGTCGCCGTCTAGCATAATCGGCTCACCGTTCGTCGGGATAACCAGTTTCGGCAGATTCAACTTCACTTCCGGTTTTGGCGCTGGCTTGGGCGACTTCGCCGGCGAGGCCGTGGTAACCTCGGCAGCCACGGCGGGTTTTTCCTCGCTGGCCAGCGGTTCGGTGCCGGTGGGTTTGTAGTCGCGCGAAGTCGGCAGCAGTTTCGCTGCTTTAGCTGAATCGATATATTCGGCGAGGTCGCGCATCGCGATGACCTTGTAATGGTTGTCTTTGAGATATTGCATCTGCGCCCGGAAAATCGCCGGGTCCAGCGTGACCGGCGGATGTTCGATGTCAGGAATCCCGTGGTAGATCAGCACGGCAATTCGGCCGCCGGCGGCTAGGCGCACCATTTTGGCCAAGTCCCCGACGGTCTTGGGTTCCATACAGGGGATGTCGAAAGGATTGTCCACCGTCGGGCGGTAGGGACGTTTGTAACCGCCACGGCCAAAGGTATAGGCATTCGCCGCGAGGTCAGGATAGGTTTTGGGATTCGACTGATAAACCGGCCAGGCTACCGTGACCGGCTTGGGAACTCCATTGGCAATCAAAGCATCCTCCATCGTCAGGAAATATCCAATGGATGCGCCGCCAGCGTGACCACTGGTGTGATTGCCAATCTCAAATCCATCCGCTGCCATCTCCCGCATTTGCCGCCACGTTAGATACCAGTCCTTCCGCGTGCGGAACGAATCAAAATCGCAAACATAAAAAGAACCGCCGAAGCCAAGTTGCTTGAGGATGGGCGCGACCACATTGTAGTGGCTCGCGGGGCCATCATCGAAAGTCAGCACCACCAGCTTGTCAGGAATCGGTTTTTTCAGAATGCCGGTGGCGTCGGCAGATTCACCGGCTCTGGCTCCAGTTGAAATGAAAATAGCAACAGCCACCAACATCCCGATGACTATAAATTTGTATCGGGGCGACAATTTTGATTGATAAGTCATACGCTTGATAATCTCCGGCAGGTGAATTTATTCCAAACCCCGCGTGGGCTTTGTGATTGAATGTGCCGGATCCGAAACTGTCAACCCGAAATCCGAAGTCCACCGGTAGTTGGCTGGGTTAGTTTATTGATTTACTTGCCTATAAATTGTGACCGGACCAATTAATCCAGACGGCAACAACGGCGTGACCTTGGCGAACTTGCGGATATTGGTTTCGGTGAACCGTTTTTCCGGCGGCAAACTCGCATCGCCAATCAATCGGTTCGGCCAAAGATTGACAACGGTGATTACCAAGTCGTTTTCTCCGGCACGCGCGGCAGGAGTGATATCCACACACGCGGGTTTGGTCCACACCACACCGAGGTCGGTGCCGTTGAGTTTCACCACCGCCTCCTCGTGAACTTCGCCGAGATCGAGCAGCAGCTTTTGGCTGGCAGCCGGCAACGCGGCAAGATTAAACTTTTTGTGATACACCGCCGTGCCGGAATAATGTTTGATGCCCTCCTCGGGCCGTTTCGTCCAATCAATGAGCGAATCAAAAGTAATCTTTTCCGGTCCGCCCCATTTCGGGTCGAAGGCAACTTCCCACGCGCCGGTTATTTCAGTCAGCGGCGCAACTTTGGGATAATTAGAAATCGCCTTTCCAGAGACGGTGGTTGCAATCGGTTTGCGGAAGACCACAAAAACTGATGCGCGCGGATTGAATTCCAGCGGCACCGTGGTGCAGCCTTCCTTCTGCGTGAACGCCACGGCATCACGGATTTCGCCCGTCACCGGATTCCACAACTCCGGCTGTTTACCGGTAACGCGAAAAGTGCAGTCCACTTTTTCCACCGGATCCCAACGGCTGGCGATAAAATAAATGTCCGCCTCATCCGTGCGCCGGTGTATCCAGTCCAGTTCGCCACCGCTGCTCAATCCCGTCCAAGACAAATCCGGCGGGAGTTTCATTTCCCGCAAGACATCAGCCGGTATTTGGCCGGCAATCACGCCACCCGCGCCGATTTTGTTTTCACCGGATTTGTTAGCCCACAGCCGTGCGGCCAGAGTCTCGAATTTCGCTTTTTGTTCCGGCGTCACCAAACCCGCCGGGCCGCTGGGACGCGGGCCGACCACGGTTGCGCCGGCTTCGACCAATGCGGTAATTTTCTCCAGCGCTTCGGGTGCCATCGGCGAGTTGTTTGGCAGCACCAGCATCCGATAGTTCATGCCGTCCGGCAACACCAGTCGCCCGTCTTTCACGCTGACACGATTGAGCAGCGCGTCAAGGTTGCAGTTGTCGTGATCGTAGCCTTCCGCCGGCAACGCCGGTCGCGTTTTCATCGGCTCGCCCTGACCAATGGCGTCGCCGCGATAATACAGCGCATCCGCCACGAACAATCCTTGTTGCAGCAGGAATGAACACCGGCCGAGATACGCGTTGAACGCCGGGGTCTGTTCCCACCAGGTCGTGGTGCGGGTGTAAAGCGTGCCGGCAAAACAGGCGTAGCCCGGCTGCCCCGTGAGCGACGGCGAATGGCTCCAGTTGCAGATGACGTTGAGATTGCAGCCGTCGCAAAACGCCTGATCCGCCGTGTTCTTCAAGTCAAAAAAACTCTCCTCCCAAAACGGCCCGCAGGCGGTAAAGCTTTCGCACGCAGTCAACGGCTTGCCATAAATGTGATTCGCGCTCGCCGCGTTGCGCAAGAGGAAACGTCTGCCTGGCGTGGGCCGATGCACGGACGGATGCCAAAACTCGGCCATGGCAACGTCCACGCCTCGGCAATCTTTCATCAGGTCAAGCTGCGACGTGTTCGGGCCGCAAGGCTCGGCGTAGGCGACCAGTCCGTTTTGCCGGGCAAGTTCGCCGAGTCGGGCATAATGATTTTTGGCCACGAGATCGGCGATGGTGCGATAAAAATCCCTTTGCACACCGGCGGATTCGGCTTCGCCCATCTTTTCCCCGGCGAGCGCGGGCAACCAGCGGATCAAATCATAGCCGCGTAGTTTTTTGAATTGTCCGGGAAACAATTTTGTCCACGTCGTCCCGCCCGCTTCCCAACTGTCGTCATGGATGCCGTAAAGCCCCTGACGTTCGGCGGGCGTCATTTCCTTGAGCATCACGCCGATGGTGGCGTCCCAAGTTTTATCCATGGCCTCGGCGCTCATGCCGTCGGTGTAAAGTCCCCATTCGTTTCTGGCACCGGTCGGCGTGTAACCGAAACGGAGAATTTTCCAAGCGCCCGCCGGCACGGCCCAACGCAGGCGACCGGTAGTGTCGGTTTTTTCCGAAAGGTCAATGACGTCCGCTGGTGAAAAGTTTTCTTTGTCCGGAACGGCCAGCACGGCGATGGAATGGGCATTGGGAAAACTGGTCTTGGGTCGAATGGGCTTTGGCTTCAGCATCGGTGTGACGGCCTTTTTGTCGGGACTTCTGGCCGATGACGCTGCGAGCGTGTAGGGCACTTCAGTATCGGGCGCAATCAATGGTGCATCAAATTGTTGTGGGCCGTTTACGGCGGTTTCGGACCACACGAGTTTTTGCTGGCCGTATTCGGGAGCAATTGGGCCGGACGTGCCAGCAATGCCGATGGCCACGACCAGTTTAATTCCCAACCGACCCGACTCCTTGGCTGCGAAGCGAAATAGTTCACGCGAGTGCGGCGTCCAGGTTGCCATCGGCGGCAGAGGAATTAAATCCATGTGACCGCCCGCATAATCCGAGGTTTTCACCGGATAAAACCCTTTGCCCTGCAAGACCATTTTGGCGGAAATCTCCAGCTTGCCACCCACGCCCATGTCGTAAAGAATCGCGCCTTCAATGCCTTTGGCGTGCATTTCTTCCAGGTCTTTGGTGATGGCTGCCGGCGTGGTTTCCACCTGCAACCACAGCCAGTAAACCCAAGGCTTTGCTGACGGTGGTGGCTGGGTAAAACCTTGATCCAAATTGACAATCTCGCCCGCATGGACACTGGCCAGCAGCATCAGGCCGGTCAGCCAGCACGCCATTTTTTTCATCAGCATAGGTTTAAGAAACTGGAGACGTTTCAACTCATGGATTAGTTATCTCTAAAGTGACCGGGCCAAGCAATCCCGATGGCAACAGCGGCGTGGTGGCGACAAACTTGCGGATATTGGTTTCCGTGAACCGTTTTTCTTTCGGCAAGGATTCATCGCCAATCAGCCGGTTCGGCCAGAGATTCACGACGGTGATTTCCAAATTATTTTCGCCGGCGCGCGCCGCGCCGGTGATGTCCAAGCGTGCGGGTTTCGTCCAGACGACGCCGAGGTCAACGCCGTTGAGTTTCACGACCGCTTCCTCGTGGACTTCGCCAAGATCGAGTAACAGTTTTTTGCCGGCGGCAGGCAGCGCGGCGAGGTTGAACTTTTTGCGATACACCGCCGTGCCGGAATAATGTTTGATGCCGGCCTCAGCGCGTTTCGTCCAGTCCACCAGCGAATCAAAAGTAATCTTCTCCGGCCCGCCCCATTTCGGGTCGAAGGCCACTTCCCACGCGCCGGTCAATTCGGTCTGCGGCGTAATTTTTGGATAATTGGACGCCGCCATTCCCGACGCGGTGGGGGCAATTGGTTTGCGGAAGACAACGAACACCGACTCGCGCGGATTAAATTCCAGCGGCACCGTGGTGCAGCCTTCCTTCTGCGTGAACGCCACGGCATCACGGATTTCGCCGGTCGCTGGATTCCACAACTCCGGCTGTTTGCCGGCAACGCGAAAGGTGCAGTCAACCTTTTCAATTGGATCCCAGCGGCTGGCGATAAAATAAATGTCCGCCTCATCCGGGCGCCGGTGAATCCAGTCCAAGTCGCCACCGCTGCTCAAGCCGGTCCACGACAAATCCGGCGGGAGATTCATTCCAAAAAAAACGTCGCCGGGAGTTTTGCCAGCGATCACGCGACCAGTGCCGACATTATTTTCACTCATCTCATTTGCCCACAGCCGCGCGGCCAGCGCATTAAATTTCGTCGTTTGCTCCGGCGTCACCAGACCCGCCGGGCCGCTGGGACGCGGACCAACCACCGTTGCGCCCGCTTCGACGAGCACGGCAATTTTTGCCAGTGCTTCGGGTGCCATCGGTGAATTGTTCGGCAGCACCAAAATCTGGTAGCTCATGCCATCGGGCAGAACCAGCCGGCCAGCTTTCACGCTCACACGATTGAGCAGCGCGTCGAGATTGCAATTGTCGTGATCGTAGCCCTCGGCGGGCAACGCGGGACGCGATTTCATTTGCTCGCCCTGGCCGATGGCGTCGCCGCGATAATACAGCGCGTCAGCCACGAACAATCCTTGCTGCAGCAGGAACGCACAGCGGCCAAGATACGCGTTGAACGCCGGTGTCTCTTCCCACCACGTTGTATTGCGGCCGTAAAGTGTGCCGGCAAAATACGCGTAGCCCGGCTTGGCCGTGACCGATGGCGAATGGCTCCAGTTATGAATGACCAGAAGATTGCAGCCGTCACAAAACCCCTGATCCGCCGTGTTTTTCAAATCAAAAAAACTCTCCTCCCAAAACGGCCCGACGGACGTGAGGCTTTCGCACGGCGTCAGCCGCTTGCCGTAAAGATGATTGGCGCTCGCGGCGGCGCGCAGCATGAAGCGCCGGGGCGGACTTGGCCGATGCACGGACGGATGCCAAAATTCGCCCATGGCGATGCTCACGCCGTTGCAATCTTTCATCAAATCCAACTGCGACGTGTTCGGGCCGGCCGGCTCGCCGAACGCCACGAGGCCGTTTTGCCGGGAGATTTCACCCAGCCGGGCATAATGATTCTTGGCTACGAGGTCGGCGATGGTGCGGTAATAATCCCGGCGCACACCGGCGGATTCAGCTTCGCCCATCTTCTTCCCGGCGAGCGCGGGTAGCCAGCGGATCAAGTCATAGCCGCGCAAGTTTTTGAATTGTTCCGGAAACAATTTCGTCCACGTCGTCGCGCCCGACTCCCAACTGTCGTCCTCGATGCCGTAAAGTCCCTTGCGTTCGGCGGGCGTCATTTCCTTGAGCATCACGCCGATGGTGGCGTCCCAGGTTTTGTCCATCGCCTCGGCGCTCATGCAGTCGGTGTAAGTTCCCCAGACATTTCGGGCGCCGGTCGGCGTGTAGCCAAAACGGAGAATTTTCCACGCGCCCGCCGGCACATCCCAATGCAATCGGCCCGCCGCATCGGTTTTTTCCGAAAGGTCAATGACGTCTGCCGCCGAAAAATTTTCCTTGTCCGACACCGCCAGCACGGCGACGGGATGGGCGCTGGCATATTGATTTTTGGGACGAATGGGTTTCGTCGGGGCGGCGGACTTTTGGCCGGAGCTTTTGGTCTGCGGTGATTCGAGCGTGGGTGCCACTTCGGTGTCGGGCGCGGGCAATGCCGCGTCGTAGTTTTTCGGACCGGTCACTGCGGTTTCAGACCACACGAGTTTTTGCTGGCCGTATTCGGGAGCAATCGGGCCGGACGTGCCGGCGAGGCCGATGGTCACGGTCAATTTTATTCCCAGCCGGCCAGCTTCCTTGGCCGCGAAGCAAACCAGTTCGCGCGCGTGCGGCGTCCAAGATTCCAACGCCGGACGGGGAATGGGATCAATGTGACCGCCGGCATAATCCGAGGTTTTTACCGGATGAAATCCTTTGCCCTGCAAAACCATTTTGGCGGAAATCTCCAGGTGACCGCCAACGCCCGAATCGTAAAGAATCGCACCTTCGATGCCTTTGGCGTGCATTTCTTCGAGGTCCTTGGTGATGGCTGCCGGTGTGGTATCCACGCGCAGCCACATCCAGAAAACCCACGGATGCGCTGATGACGGTGGCGATTGAAAATGTTCAGTCAACTGCGGATCCGCAGCCGTCGAAGTGGCGTCAAACGATTCCGTCGGTGACCCGCTTGCAACCGCGCACAGCTTGACCAGAATAGAAATGACAATTATCCGGCTGAAAATGACATTCATAGATTAAGTTGACGGAGAGGACGGTTCGACTTTGGTTATAGTTACAGCTTTTGCGGCTGATTTTAATTCTGCCCGTCGGTTTTCAAGGGCAATTCAGGATTGGTCGCCCCGCGCCACTTGGCACCGATTTTTTTGTAGCTCAATTCCGTCGCGATGCGGCCTTGCGGCGTGCGATTCAGGTAGCCTTCCATGATGAGATACGGCTCATAGACTTCCTCAATCGTGTCGGGCTCCTCGCCGACGGCCACGGCGAGCGAATTCACGCCGACCGGTCCGCCGCCAAAT
>CAIOUK010000097.1 GCA_903861445.1 uncultured Verrucomicrobia subdivision 3 bacterium | reverse complement strand
CTCGTCAAGAAGATGGGCAAGGACTGGCTGGAGATCGCCGGTTGCGGCATGGTGCATCCGCAAGTGTTCGAGACGGTCGGCTACGATCCGGCGGTGTGGACCGGCTGGGCGTTCGGTTTCGGCATCGAACGCATCGCCATGCTCCGCTACGGCATCAACGACATCCGCCTCTTCTACGAAAACGACGTGCGGTTCTTGAAACAGTTTTAATCACACCATGGTCATTACCATTAAAGATATTGAGCAGGCGCGAAAACGCATCGCCGGCGGCGTGTGGCTTTCGCCCTGTCAGGAATCGCTCGGTCTCTCGAAGCTGATTGGCGCGCAGATTTTCTGCAAGCTGGACAATCTCCAGCACACCGGCAGTTTCAAGGAACGCGGCGCGCGCAATGCGATGTTGCTGCTCTCGGCGGAACAGCGGCGGCGCGGCGTCATCGCGGCTTCGGCCGGCAATCACGCGCTCGGTCTGGCCTATCACGGCAGCCTTTTGGACATCCCGGTGACGGTGGTCATGCCCAAATTCGCGCCGTTGATCAAGAGCAGCACCTGCGCCCGGCTCGGTGCGCGAGTGATTTTGTTGGGCGACACCTTCGGTGCGGCTAAGGAAGAAGCCGACCGGTTGTGTCACGAACAGAAGCTGACTTACATCCACGGCTCCGATGATCCGGCCATCATCGCCGGTCAAGGCACGATGGGCTTGGAAATTTTGGATCAGGTCCCGGACGTGGACGCGGTAGTTTTGCCGATTGGCGGCGGCGGACTCATTGCCGGCGTGGCACTGGCCATCAAATCAAAACGACCCAAAATAAAAATCATCGGCGTGGAAACCGCCCGCTGGCAGGGCTTCAGCAAATCATTGCGCGCCGGTCATCCGGTGGCGGTGAAGGGTTCGCCCACATTGGCCGATGGTTTGGCAGTTTCGTTGGTCGGCTCAAATGCCTTTGCGCTGGCCCGTTCCCGCGTGGACGAAGTCGTCAGCGTGAACGAAGACCAAATCGCCTTCGCCATCCTGAAAGCGTTGGAGTTGGAAAAAACCGTGGTGGAAGGCGCTGGAGCGACGGCTTTGGCGGCTGGGCTGGCGGGCAAATTGAAATCCGTCCAAGGCAAGCGCGTGGTGCTGGCGTTCTGCGGCGGCAACATTGACCCGAACATCCTCGGCGTGGTGATTGAAAAAGGTCTCGTCGTGGACGGACGTTTGTCGCGGTTCACCGCCGCCATCAGCGATCGCCCCGGCGGGTTGGCCAACTTGTCCCGCGTGGTGGCCGAGGCCGGCGCGAACGTCAAAGAAATCATTCACGAACGCGCTTTTGCCGGCACGGACGTTTCCCAGACTCAGGTGATTTGCACCATCGAAACGCGCGATCGCGCCCATGTCCGCGAAGTGCTCAAGAGCCTGCGCAAAAACGACATCAAAGTTTCCAACTCAACCCGCTAATTTTTTCAAATGAAAGTAACGCTCAACTGGCTCAAACAATACGTTGATTTCAACTGGTCGCCTGAGGAATTGACGGAACGCCTCACCATGCTCGGCCTCGAAGTCGAGGGCGTGCAGAAGATTTCCGCCGTCTTTGAAGGCATCGTCGTGGCGCAGGTCATCACGCGCGACAAACATCCTAACGCCGACAGGCTTTCCGTCTGCCGCGTCAATGACGGCCACGGCGAACGCCAGATTGTCTGCGGCGCGCAGAATTTCAAGGCGGGCGACAAAGTGCCGCTCATCCTGCCCGGCGCATCGCTGCCCATGAAGGCGGGCGACAAGGAGCCGTTCACCATCAAGGTCGGCAAGATTCGCGGCGTGGAATCGCACGGCATGATGTGTTCGCACGAAGAACTCGGCCTCGATCCCGAAAGCATTGGCCACAAGAAGGAAGACGGCCTGCTCATTTTGCGCGAAGATGCCAAGGTCGGCCAGCCGTTCGCGAAATATCTCGGTCGCAGCGGCAGCGACGTCGTTTACGATCTCGAAGTCACGCCGAACCGGCCGGACTTGAACAGCCTCATCGGCATCGCGCGCGAAATCGCGGCGCTCACGGGCAATCCGCTGCGAATTCCAGAAGTCAGAAGTCAGAAGTCAGAAGTCAGAACGGAAAGTTTG
>CAIOUK010000096.1 GCA_903861445.1 uncultured Verrucomicrobia subdivision 3 bacterium | reverse complement strand
GCGATTTCATCGAAGACAAGGGCGCGGACAATCCCCTCGACATCACGAGCTTCAGCCTATTGAAAAACAAACTAGGCGATGTGCTGTGCAGTCTCACCGAACGCGAACGGCAGGTGCTGGAACTGCGGTTTGGCATTGGCATCGGCAGTGCGCAGACGCTCGAGGAAGTTGGCCAGCAATTCCGCGTCACGCGCGAACGCATCCGCCAGATCGAGGCCAAGGCGCTTCGCAAAATGCGCCATCCCACGCGCCTCAAACAGTTGCACGGCTTTTTGGAAGTGGACGGCCTCGGCGACGATTGAGGCAAATTCACCACTCGCCACGCGCGCTGGAGTGAATTAAATTCCCGCCATGCTGACGCTGCCCAAGCCGGAAGTCATTATCACCCACGAAAGCGACCTCGACGGTTTCGTCGCCGGCCTGTTGCTCCAGCGGCTCGCGCAAAAAATCTACGGCGAGAAAATTCCACTTCAGGCGTATCATTACAATTTTTGGAAACAGCGCGAACTCCGCGAACGCTCGGCGTGGGTGACGGATTTCACCTTCGAAGCGCGCATGGACAAGCAGGATTGGCTCGTCGTGGACCATCACCACACCGAGACCGCCGCCAAAAACGCGCACCTGCACCACGATGTGAACAAGTCCGCCGGCCTGCTGGCTTACGAATTGTGCCAGCAAAACGGCCTCGGCTCCCCTGCCCTCGACCGGCTGGTGCATCTGAACGATGTGGCGGATTTATTTTTGGAGAACGACCCGGATTTTGACGTGGCCGGCGATTACGCGGGGCTGGTGAAGATTTACCAGTTCTGGAATCTGCACACGCTCATCGGCGGCGAACTGGAAAAGCTCCTCGACCATCCGTTGCTCGAAGTCATGGCGGTGAAACGCCGCGTGGAAGACCCGATTGGTTTTGAGTGGAGCAAAAAAAACATTTCCGAAATCTCCCCGACGGTCGGCTTCGTGGACAACATCGTGGGCAATACCAATTCCATCGTCCACCAACTGCTCGAACGCGGCGCGACCAAATACACCGTGCTGGTGACGCTGTTCCGGCGGCAAAATGCCATTTTTGCGAGCTTCCGCAGCCGCAACGGCGAGGCGCGCAAGATTGCGGAGAAGTTTCAAGGCGGCGGCCACGCGAACGCGGCGGGAGCCATCCTGCCCAAGTCCGTCCGCACAGTAGAAGACGGCGTGGAATTCCTGCAACAGATGCTCAATCCGAAAACCCAGCCGAGTTTGAATAATCTGGAAAGCCTGTTCGCCGGGCTGGACGTGGGAAAGAAATAGGAAAACGAAATTGGTTTGCCGCCTTTGCCGGCAGATGATTAATGATCATTTCACCAATAAAAACAAGTTGGACAGCCGGTTGCGTCCAGAATAGGGTTTCAATCATAAACCAGATAGGCCACAAACTTAACAAACCAATTTGGCCGCTCTAGATGTTAGACATCCGAAGCCACATAAAACCATGAAAGCAATAATACTTCATTTATTTTTGATGCTGGCGATTCCAGTTTCTGCTGTTCTTGCTGCCGAGAGCGTTAACGTCGCACCTGGCATCACGAGCAGCTACGAAGTTGTTGAATCACCTGTGCTGAAGGTTTTCGCCGTGAAGGACGGAAAGCACAGCTTTGTCGCTTATTTAGTGAAGTGGAAAAACTCAGAAGTGATCGTGAGCGATGCGCTGGCGGAGAGTAACTTCAAAGTTGGTGACAAGATTTCTTTCTTGGCGCAAAAAACGACGGTAGAGAAGAAGGGTGGCAGCACAGTGGATTCCCTTTCGTTTACGTTGACTCGCCACGCCACGAAATAGTTTGAACAGGATGTCACGGAGATAGGCTGCAAAATTTCAGAATTGGAATGATGAAATCCGCCACCGCCTTCGCCCTCGTCCTCGTCACCGCGCCGGATTTGAAAACGGCACGCGCGCTGGCCAAGGCCGCCTTGCAAGCCAAGCTCATCGCCTGCGCCAATCTCGTTCCCAAAATCGAGTCGCATTACCGATGGCAGGGAAAAATCGAGTCCAGCGCGGAAGTGCTGCTCGTGCTCAAAACCAAAAAGTCCAAACTCGCCGCGCTGGAAAAACTGATCCTCGCCCAACATCCCTACGACACGCCGGAATTTCTCGTGCTGCCGCTGCGCGCCGGCAACCAGAAGTATCTGGCCTGGCTCGCGGACAGTTGCCACTGATGGTAGGGCTGACCTGCCGGTCAGCCGGAAAGGCGGGGCGGCAACACCACCCTACCCACAAAATCGGCGTTACTCTAAAAATTTTGTTGCCTTAACGCCGCGCCGGGCGCAGAGTGCGGCCAAGAAAGGAATTTATGTCATTCAGCATCGAACTCGAACTCCAGAAATTTCCCAAGCACATCAAGCTCAAGAACGAGAAGAAAGCCACTCTGCGCGTGCTCAAGGCCGAGGACGAAAAGGAATTTCACCAGCTCTTCCTCGACATCCCGGAACGCGAACGGATGTTCATCAAGCATCGCGTGCAGGACATCAAGGTCATCCGCGACTGGTGCCGGAACATTGACGTGGGCCGCAACCTGCCGCTCGTCGGCGTGGTGGATAAAAAAATCGTCGGCGTCGCGACGCTGCACCAGCGGCTGGGCGGCTGGAAACGGCACATCGGCCGCGTGAGCGTGCTGGTCCACCCGCAATTTCGCGGCATCGGTTTGGCGCGCGCGCTCATCGGTGAAACACTCGAAATCGCCCGCAGCGCCAGTCTGGAACGCGTCGAGGCGGCTTTCATCGCGGAACAGGCCGCAGCAATGAAGATGTTCGCCATGCTCGGCTTCAACCAGCTCGTGCGTCTCGAAGATTACGTCAAGGATATGCAGGCCATCACGCACGATTACGTCCTGATGGGTCTCGACCTCCGCACCGATGAGGAATACGCCGGCGTGGGCGGGTGATGCCGACAGTTTTTAATTCTCAATTTTTAGTTTTGAGTTAAGGGCAAAACCCAACTAAAAACTCAAAATTAAAAACTTAAAACTGATGGACACCTGTCCCAACTGCGGCGCGAGCGTGCCGCCCAAAGCCAAAGTCTGTCCCGGCTGCGGCGCGGATGAAAAGACCGGCTGGTCAGATTCCGCCTACGCCGACAACCTAGGAATTCCCGACGAAAATTTTGACTACGAAGAATATGTGAAGGACGAATTTGGCGGGCGCACCAAACCGCGCGGCATCCATTGGGTTTGGTGGCTTACGGCATTGATTCTTGTCCTGCTGTTTTTGTTCTTTTGGTTTCGCTGAAAACAAAAAAGCCCGCTCAATTGAGCGGGCTTGATGTTTCTTAAAGTGAGTTACTTCTTCTCTTCCGCTTTGGTTTCAGCTGCCGGAGCCGCCGGAGTGGCGGGAACCACGGTGTCCACCCATTCCAGAATGGCACTTTGTGAGGCGTCGCCATTCCGCTGGCCGAGCTTGATGATGCGGGTGTAACCGCTGCGGCGATCTTTGAACGCCGGAGCAATTTCCGTGAACAACGTCTTCGCGGCCTTTTCCTGATGCAGGCGGGCGACGGCGAGGCGGCGATGTTGAATCGTGCCTTTTTTGCCGAGCGTGACCATCTTTTCGGCGACGGAACGAGCGGCTTTGGCTTTGGCCAAAGAGGTCGTCACGCGCTTGTGTTCGATCAGGCTGCAAACGAGGTTGGCGAGCATCGCGTTGCGATGTTCCGAGGTGCGGCCCAGTTTGGCCGTGCGCTTCAAATGTCTCATGGCAAATCCTTATTCCGTTTTGGCGGCTTCTTCCTTCGGTGCATCCACCAGGCCCGGCTCAAAATTCATGCCGAGCGAGAGGTTGAGGGAAACCAGTTTATCTTTAATTTCGTTGAGCGACTTCTTGCCGAAGTTGCGATACTTGAGCATCTCCTGTTCGGACTTCAGCGCGAGCTGGCCGACGGTGGTGATGTTCGCGTTGTTCAAGCAGTTCGCGGCGCGGACGCTCAATTCGATTTCGTTGACGCTCATGTTCAACAATTTCTTGAGCTTGGACTTCTCGTCGTCCTGCTTGTCGGCCGCTTCTTCAAATTCAACCGCGTTCTTGTCGTAACCGACGAACACGTCGAGGTGATGCGCG